>QIJM01000257.1 GCA_003232445.1 Paraglaciecola arctica | reverse complement strand
GGTAGATAACTCTCCAGTAGCAGGTGGCTGGTTTCATAAGCATCATATCCGGATTTTATATTGATGATAGCGGCCACGCGTAATACCGCTTTTTTGAGCTCAGACATTGAATTTACCCGTATAACACCGCGGCTACCGGATAACATCAATGGTTTGATCACGCCAGGAAATTGAAATCCCTTTAGTTGCTGACTAAGGTCCATTTTAATATTCAGCACACGAAAATCCGGGACTGCCAGCCCAGCCGCCGCCAACCGCTGTCGAGCCAGGTCTTTTCGTTGCGTTATTCGCGCAGACTCAGCGCTGTTGGCCTGGAGATCAAAATGCGATGCGATGCGTGACGCCAGCGCCACCGACATATCATCAGTACCAATAACGGCTCTTATCCGATAAGGAGTCGCCGCTTCTTGTACTTTACTAACCGCTTCTTCAGGATTGTCAAATTTAATCTGAATACCAGACGCAACTGCGGAAATTAACGAGTGTTTGCCTTCAGATACCAATAACAAGGTTAATTTCAGTTGCTCTGCGGCTTTTATATAAGGAGAGATTCGATAGCTATGTCTAGGCGTAACAAGCAAAACGCAGGATTGCTTTACTTGTTTCACCGGATTGAATTACATAATAGTTTGATTGAACTAAATTTAAAAATCAGCCACAACCACCGCCGCCAGGACCGGTTTGTGCGCCACAGGCACCGCAGGCACCTGAACCGCCGGTAGATGCAAACACATTGTTGAATACAAAATTTGCGCCCGTTTTATTTTCGACATAGTCGATTTCGATACCACGTATAAAGGAAATGGCAACGGTATCTATGTATAAATCAAATCCTTTTCCCGTTAATACCGCATCATATTGCGAAGCGTCTTCAGAAAATGTCATCCCATACTGCATTCCACCACAACCACCGCCAGAAACATAGATGCGAACACCCTGTAAATCGCTGCCGGCTTCTTTTAACAGTTCAGCAAGTTTTACTGCTGCACTATCAGTAATAGAAACATCTGACGTCGTTAATTCATTGTTAAACATCACTTCTGCTGCGGCACTCATATTTTTCTCCAATTACTTTGTCTTACTTTGAATAATATACCGTCATTCCCATTTGGTTCAAGCCCCAATCTAAAAAAATACCGATATTGTCTAAATGATAGCGGCTATCCGCTAGTATTCTGACAGTCTATACACCTAAAATTTGTAGGTTAAGCTAAAGATACAACTGGTAATTTTTGCGTTTTGCTAAAGAACCATTGTTTATTTTGCTACTGAAAAAGTCAATATACTATAATATCTATTCATTTTTATAATGACATTGGAGTTGGGATTTGAACAGAACACTAAATCTATTAGATACCACCAGTAAACTACTGCTGGCCATATGGACCGGCACCCTGTGGATGACCGCGATTGCAGCCCAGTTGATTTTTTCAGCATTGAATCCCAATAAAGCACTGGCAGGGACTGTCGCCGGTAAACTGTTTACCTTTGTTAGCTACCTTGGGCTGGTGGTCTGTATTTTTCTACTTGTGCTGCTAATCATTACTAACCACAAGCGTTTTTTTAAATCGGTAAAAGTTTATTTTATAACACTGATGATTGTTTTACTTTCGGTTAACCAGTTTCTACTGCATGCAAAAATAACATCCATTAGAGCCATACCCGGATATTCGGCAATCCCGGATCTAAAATCACAATTTGCATTCGCACACGGATTATCGGTTATCAACTTCCTGGTGATCACATTGATTGCGACCGTTTTATTAACCGCTATATTACGTAAAACCAGATAGCAGACATGCTTCTAAAAACTTGGATCAGGTAATCGGGATAGGAGGATGCTTCACAACACCCTTCCTCCGATTAGAGGCAATTGCTGCGTAAACACTGGATGCAACCACCTCTGCCAGTTTTACTGGAACAGCATTACCAATTTGCCTCATGCACTCGCTCCATACACCCGATATATGGTAATCATCTGGAAATGTTTGAACTCTTGCTGCTTCTCTAACGGTAAAATATCTAATTGAGCCGTCATTGAAACGGATCATATTCTCACCACCGGGTACTCCGTGGTCTCCAGCCTTTAGTGCTTTTGATGGTTCATCAATTGGACTTCCTGTATGTCCGGGGTATGACCTAGCACCATCTCGAAATTGATGGTTATTATATTTATTGTTAGTTTTCGGGCATGGCAAATCACTTATTGCTTCTCGCACAGTGACCCAAGGTTTTTCTTCCGGCTGGAACATTCCATATTTGTTTCTTAGTTGACTAGATAATCTACTACGTCTCTCATTTGAAGGCGGACGATCAGATATTGGAATATCCAGGCGATCCCAGTATCCTCCCGTAACCCATTGTTCCCATAGGTGTGAATCTTTCGAGTGAGTCGCTTTTGGGAAACTCCATTCAATAGCAAGATCATTGCGAAAACCAACTATAAATACACGCTCCCGTTTTTGAGGAACACCGTAATCAGCAGCATTTAAAAGTCTAAAGACAACATTGTATTTAAGCCCTCTATAAGTTCCTTTAGTTTGAATTTCTTCAAGACGAGAAAGATGCTTTTCCCATGACTCATTTTCGGTCTTTATAATATTTGGGTATGTTAGCTGCAATATTATATATCCGAAATACGCGCTAAAACTTTTACGCAAAAGACCTTTTACATTCTCAAAAACAAAAGACTCAGGCTTTGATTCACGTACTGCGCGAACGGCCTGGGGAAACATATCTCTATGATCGTTAAAAGCCTTGTGCTTTCCTCCCAGTGAAAATGGTTGGCATGGTGGGCCACCAGCAATAACAGAAATATTCCCTTTGTACTTTTTAAAGGAAATGTTTTTTATATCATCATGTTTGATATTCCAATCTTTAATTTGTGCTTGCCCTTCATCATGATTTTTTATCAAGGTTTTAACAGCATCACGATTAAACTCGACAAGCATTTCATGTTTAAAACCACTTTTTGCCATTCCTAACGCTAGGCCTCCAGCCCCTGAAAAGAGTTCGACTGATTTAAAATGATTTATTGACATGATAAATACCTGTTTTTTCTTCTACTTTATTGCCATCAGGCTGGGCACCTTTTAATCGATTAGCCCATTCCCTACCAGGGTGTAATACATCCCATTCAGATTTGGCTTGTTCATATCTACCTTTTCCGGGATCATGGTTTCCAAACCCATCAACCTGTGAATTCCATAGAGGATTATACCTTCGAGTCATTGCTGCTTCTACCGTGCTGATTAAATCAGCTTCTTGAGATTTGAGCACAATAAACTTACACGAAAAATCTTTTAAATCTAAGTTGCTCGTGGCATTGATACTTCTTGAGTGCTCATTCAATCGCCGATAAAGAGCTGGGTCATTTTCTTTAGCTGTATCTCTGCCTTGCCGCCAACCTGGTAATACCGCTTTACCCACATAAATTGGTAACTCTGGATTTTCATTGTATATTTTTTGGTACAGAGGAAAGTCGCCCTTGTAGTACAGTGCGTACACACCTCCACCAGAGAATTTTTCTTCTGGTGGTACTGAGACTGTTGGAGTATTAATCATAAATTCAACAGCTTCATCAATTAGTGCAATAAGAGATGCCGACTGAAATATGTGTTCTTCTAGCCTCATTAATTCCTCAGTTTGGCCATATTGTTGCAGCCCCTAACGAGCCTGTAGAAAAACCCAGGTCTAAAATTTGACTCAATTTATTCGTTAACATGATTCTATAATACCCGATATAAAATGCGTCCACCACGAACAATAAATCATATTCGACTCGAATACTTGATTAATTATCCTTATTGCCATCCATAGCGATGTATTTATAGTTTCACCTATTTGTAATTCTCCCTTCGCATTATGACGACTGGTTCCCACAGTTCCCAAAGAAAGCCCAGTAAAGATTCACGCCCACTATACGCCAGACATCGCTTGCACAGCATTCGCAATTCACTTGCAAACTCATCCCAAGAGATAGAAACACCCCTGGTTTTGATACCAATCTCTGAATTACGACGCGTTAACATAGGTTCGGTTTAACTCGTCTCTCTTTACAACACCTGATAATTTTGTTTATTACCTTTTCCTCATCGCTCACTACCGATACTCTTAATATCAGCAGCATGAGGTGGTTTAAAGCTAGCTTCCGACAGCAGACTTTGGTGGACCTACCACCATCTTTCTAAGAGCTTACAGCCAAGTTCTCTAACTACTTCCTTTAGTTAGTAAACTTGCGCCTCTACCGCACACTTTCTACAGCCTCAACATCAGCAATAACCAGCATTTTGTAGCGGTGTTCGAGCTGTGCTATGCTTTTTTAGCACAGCTCGAACACTGCGGAAAAATGTCCGAGTTAATTGCTTTTGTTAAATTTTTTGTTCTCCGTTTAACCTAACCCTTTCCAATATAAATCCTGAAACTTGGGCACCATCAAAGCGATTTAAATCTATGTACCCATCGTGTGAGAATACACCAGGGACTTCAATATCATCTGACCTTACAAACATTACGGAGTGGTCACTTTTATTATTTATAATACCCCTTACTGCCCTCCATTCTATCCCACACCACATTTTTCTTTCATAATCGCCGGAAAGAAAAACAACAACCAATTGTGAGTTATTCAAATATACAGTCTGAAGAAGGCTATCAAGGTTGGGCCGTGCAAGCTGCGCCGTAAAATCATCGTCATAGAATACAGAGCCTCTAGGTAGCTCATCTTTAACCAAGCGTGCAATTTCTGAAACGCGCCCTCTTAGCTCCCCAGGGAATGAAAATGCAACCTTAAATCTTAATTCTTCTAGTCGACCTGTATTTCCCGCTACATTGACAAAACACTCACCTACTAGTCCTACGGCATGTAGCCTCTCAAATAAATTCTCGTCCTTTACAGCCCAATGAGTTCTATATGTTTCGCCTTTGCGATAATCCAAAATACTTTGAAGTGGTTTTATAGCAGAAAATGCTATTGGCAGGATATCAGGATCGAATTCGAACTCAACAAATATAGTAAAGCCACGTTCTTTTATGCTTCTAAGATATCCAACCCTAACATCTTCATCTGTGCCTTCATACGCGAAGAGACAGGGAAAAGACTTTAACAACTCAATATTTTCTAAGGTAAGGCTTTTGAATAATGCCTTTTCTTTGTCAGCGGAATACTCAAGAAATCTATCTCTATCGTACTCATAAGCTCCTAGATCCCAAGCACCAGAGCGGCCTGTTATTAGCAAGTTATACAATTTCAACTGCTCCTCTGAAAAATCTAACGATAAGGGTAACTGGCTAGCAATGAAGCGCAGCGGAATTGCCAGTCCATGTTGACCCGCTTGTGTACGCCCAGCATGGGCATGAACTAATGAGGTGAAAGACCCCTGTAGGAAGGTCGCCGTCGAAAACCATGTTGTGATTAGACGATAACTACTAGCAAATGGCAAGGGCTAATCCGCGAGGGGCGGTCTGAAGGAAACCGGATGCAAATCTGCGAGCTGATGAACAAGAACATCATCTGAGGCGTAGGCTGGAGGCGAGATGGCACAAGACATCGAAGCCACGTGATCTAATGGCCACCGTAAATGATGCAGCAGTGTAGGGAAAGTTCATGTTTTTATCTGGGGAGATCTGGGTCCGCAGGCAGAGCTAGGTTGAAAATCGATCCAAATATGTGGGACACTCACTTTTTTATATACACAAATTTAACATTACTAATCGAAGTGTGCACTTGGTTTATTGGTAAGAACGAGTTCGGTCCTTAGTTTATTGGGTGTCCTGAGTTTTTTTGCTCATTGCTTTGGATTCGATCAATATTTTTAACCAAAAAGATACTTAGTGGTTATTGATAGGCAGTGGGCTCATATGTGTTAGGCGTTGCATCACGATTAGTCTTCAAATCCTCTAAATATTCCGTCTGGTCCGATTTCTTCAAAAAACTCTTCATAGTCCATATTGGCAAGTGATAGGTTGTTTTCGACACTCCACATTTTCGAAGGTATGACACGAAAAGCACGTCCAGGTTTATCGTCTAAATCGACACAAAGAATACCATGATCAGATTCCATAATGGCATGTCTATCTGCAACAAAAATGACTGGGTGAACATCCTTTTGTACAAGCGAAACGATTTGATCTATATCAAGCCCTTCATACATGGCGTCACTTAAGCATTCAATATCTGCTTGAAAACCATCGTCTTCATCGGGAGCTTGTACTTTTTTGCAAAGATTTTTCCACTTCGTGTCGCTAGAAAAATCTGTGCGCAACATTATCGGGTTATCTGTTTTTGGTAAGGACTTCAATTTATTATCCTTTTCGTAGTTTAAAGCGCCTAAGGACCAAGCTGTGCGGCGCAAACGAAGTGCAGCGTAGTTTGCGTCCGAACGAGCATCTTCGAGCGATCTTCCGACGAGAACTCCGATCTCTTGAGCTCGCCGCACTCCTTACATTGAAACGCGCCGAACGCGGAATAGAACAGTGCGCCGACCAGTCCGGCGGCCATCTGGGCCTTGTCGCTGTATCCGCGCTGGACGGGGTTCCGACATCGGGGACACTTATAGGCCATGGTAACGTTTCCTCCTTGTATCTCTAACATCTAAGCATTTATACGCCGTGTGCAGTTCAGCATGGTGTATAAATGTCTGTTGGACTATGCCGCATCTAGGCACTCTCTATGGGGATTGTATTAAAATAAAGGGGTCTGTCCAAGTACTTTCAAGTGAGTTGAGAGCCATATTAGGTCATATTTAGTTTGCCAACGTTATTCATAGCTTTGTAAGTATCCGGTTTTGCTACAGTATTGCTCATTTTACGACGTTGAGCCAAACGAGACCCCAGGTAGGTTGCACCTGTCTGATTTGTTATCAAACGCGAACTGCGTATTCTTGTCAAATTAACATCGTAGTCTTTATTAACCCGGCTTGGTCGCAGGGCAATCGCATTTAAATCATCTTGCAATTTCTAAAACCTTGAGTAAATAGCCTTCGTCCCATCCGGATTTAAGCCGTTTTGTTTTTATCCCACGCTTCAGTGTTGTTTCTTGTTTAAAAAATATGTGGAAAAATATGTGGGACACTCACTTTTTTATATACACAAATTTAACATCACTAATCGAAGTGTGCACTTGGTTTATTGGTAAGAACGAGTTCGGTCCTTAGTTTATTGGGTGTCCTGAGTTTTGCTGCTGGCTTGAGAACGCTAGCAACCAAGCTAATCGGTCTCTAGACGCTTGTTAGCCATTTTTCACCGAGGTATTCTTATTGTAACAATGGAATTATTCATATGCGATTCTGAATAATTTTGTGTTTCGTGTCCATGAACCGGCGATGAAGCTTCAAAAGGATTAAATACGTCTTCCCCAAATCCCGCTTCTCTTCTATTGCTAAAAATAATCCCGCAATGGCAAGGACAACATTTTGAAGTGTTGCATCGGGAAAATTGCTCCCCGATTATGCTTTACGCTGTCATAAGCCTTATACCATCCTACTATTGGGTTCTAACACCTAGTTCAGGGGTTCAAAATACAGTGGCTGAATTTTGAATCCCCTGGAATGTCTTGTTAGCTTTTTTATTAATATGACTCATACTCCACCCTTAAATAAACCACAAACCCTGTATAGAAAAAACCATGCTATAAAATAATTGATTATTGTAAATATAACACCTAATGCTTTTACCTCGATGGATGATACTGCATACATTGAACCATTAGGAATTAACATTATAATTTCGCCATGCCCAGGAATAAACGAAGGCATTGTTATTGCCACCATTAAAGCCAGTATTATTTTATAGGGTTTCCTCGGTATATTTGTTTTTGCCAAAGCTAATACGATAACTATGCCTATAACTAAATATAGTAAAAAATTGTAATTTGCTTCTATTCTCATTTTTTAATTTCTAAAGCTAACGTTTTAAATAACCGGATCTCTTTTCTAATTACAGATGAAAGATAGCACCTGTAAGCTTCTCTGATATTTGCCATAACTTCTTCGATATATCGATATCCAGCGCATGTTTCGCAATTGTACCAACACCTGAAGGTCCACTCATTTCCAAAAAACCTTGAGGTCCATAGTATTGCCCACCTTCTGCCGTTAGGGCTAGTGTTGCTTCTAAAGTTGGCAAGGCACCATCTGCCGCAGAATGTGTTATAAATGGTAAGATAGTATACTTCATCAATCCGAGTATCCACTGCGACATGTTGCGACTCAAGTCAGTATCAGCACCACCAGGATGTGCACTGTTAGACTTGATTTTCTTACCCGCTGTTTTCAATTTCCGATCCAACTCAAGGGCATACATCAAACAAGCCAGTTTACTTTGTCCGTAGGATACCGTCTTGGTATATTTTTTTTCGAAGTTAATATCCTCGAAGTTAATTTTTCCTGTCTTGTGAGCGCTACTACTCAGCCATGTGATGCGGGAATCGGGGGAATCCGGAATCAAGTCAATCAACAACGATGTAAACAAAAAATGACCAAAACAGTTTGCGGCCATTTGGCTTTCAAAACCGTCTTCGGTTTTTAAATACGGTGGAAACATAATGCCAGCGTTGTTGACCAATATATCTAACTTATCGTGTTTGCTACGAAACTCTTCTGCCGCATTGCGGACAGATGCCAGTTTGCTGAGGTCAACTTGCAAAATCTCTAGGTCACCATTGGGCACTTCCGCCAAAATATGGCTCTTTTCTGCTTCGGCCTTGTCAAGACTACGACACGCCATAACAACCTTTAAACCTTTTTTCGCCATTGCCAGTGCAGTTTCATAACCAAGACCACTATTGGAACCGGTAACAATTGCTAATCGACCAGACTGGTCGGATATATCATCCATGTTAAATGCCATGGGTTACCTCCTAATAGTTATTTTGGCCTAACAACAAATATGTGGGACACTCACTTTTTTATTTACACAAATTTAACATCACTAATCGAAGTGTGCACTTGGTTTATTGGTAAGAACGAGTTCGGTCCTTAGCTTATGTTTTTTGAACGATTTTTCAAATCCAGTAAGTCAACATAAGCTACTTCAATTAATTGCTCATTTTTAATACCTAGTTGTCTCATAAGCTTTTGTGCTTCTTTTTCGCCTTCAATCTGTTCTTCTAAATCGGAAAGAACAACTTCCAATTCAATAAATTCTCCAAGTGAATCTACCACATCAAAATGAATACGAGTTCTCCCGCTCATATATAAATGACGTGTTTTTACTACAGTATTCCTAATACCATACGCACTTTTCAGTATTTTCCTTAATCCTTCTGGATCATTTGTTTCAGAAATATCGTACTGAGAAATTTTTGGTCCCTGTTGGTCAATACGATTATAATAAATTAATTCCGCTCGATCTTGTGTAAACACTCGTAATTTTAATCTACCGTCAGGGACATTAAAGAAAATATCTTTCTGAAATATCACTTCTGGCATTCCACCTGACAGTGACTTCGCAATTTCTTCTTGACCTGAGAAGTCAATTGAGTAGGCTTTAATTTCGATATTTTTAGCCATCCGTTTCCTTTGACACATAACTCGGGAGTGGTTACCCGGATAGTGAAAAGTATCACATGGTGATACACCATGTCTGTTTAACGTCTTTAAGATAATCAGTCTGAACGACGACACGATTAAATATCAATAAAACGCACCTCTTGAGCATTTTGTT
>QIJM01000077.1 GCA_003232445.1 Paraglaciecola arctica | reverse complement strand
ATCAATTGGTTAAAAAGTGTTTAACCACAGGCTGCGAAGAGCAGTCATTATTTTATTAGGAGTGTTATGTTAGAAGACATTAAGGCAAATTTTACTGAGAGTATTCAAATCAAAATTGCCTCAATTGAGTTATTACCCGAGCCCATTTCTAACGCCACTTACATGATGGTTAACGCACTGATTAACGGCAATAAAATACTGTGTTGCGGGAATGGTGGCTCAGCTGTGATTGCTCAGCACTTTTCATCATTGTTACTGAATAAATTTGAACGTGAGAGACCCAGCTTACCTGCGCTAGCACTTACTGCAAATGGTGCAACGATATCATCAATAGCGAATGACTTTACATTTGAAGAGGTATATTCAAAACAAGTCAGCGCCTTAGGTCAAGCAGGGGATATTTTATTTGTGATCTCCACTAGTGGTAATTCACATAATGTGTTCAAAGCGATGGAAGCGGCGCTTAGCCGTGATATGACGATTGTGGCTTTAACCGGTATGGACGGAGGTAAGATGGCAGGATTAGTCAGCCCCCATGACGTGGAAATCCGTATACCATCGAATCGAACCGCACGTATTCAAGAAGTCCATTATTTAGTGGTACATAGTCTTTGTGAGGGGATAGACAATTGTTTATTCCCTGAAAATTTTCAGGAGTAATACATGCTAAAATCAAAAAAAATCTACCTACCATTAGTACTCTCAGCAACATTATTATTGCAAGGCTGTGCGGGATTAATCATAGGTGCGGGTGTGGGTGCTGCATCTGTCGCACACGATAGACGCACAATAGGCACGCAGGTTGACGATACAACAATAGCCGGTCGCATCTCTATTGCCATGTCAAATGACATAGTAATAAAAGAACAAACTAGTATCTCGGTTCAAGTATTTAATGGTACCGCTCTATTAGTAGGCCAAGCTCCGACTAAGGCACTTATGCAACAAGCTGAAAAACTGGCTTCGTCAGTGAAAAACATCAAAAAACTACACAACCAAATTCGTTTAGGTTTACCTATACCTGCAAACGTGGTAGCGAATGATGCGTGGCTAGCCTCAAAGATAAAAACCATACTGATTGCTGATAAACGCATAGATGGTCTACACATCGAGATAGAAGTCGAAAACGGCGAAGTGTTTTTAATGGGATTGGTCAGTGAAAAAGAATCAAATATTGCCGTAGATATCACGCGCAATATCCAAGGTGTAAAACAAGTAATAAAGGTCTTTGAATATACTTAATACCAATCCATCCTCGAGTTAACTTTGTCCAAATAAAAAAGCGCCCACAGGCGCTTTTTTTGACTGACTATTTATAGTTCTGCTATTTAACAACCGTTAACGTAGGCTTACCTTTTTTCGGCTTTTGATCGGTCTCAGGCTGTTCTTCTACTTCATCAGAACCCATGTTTTCCTCAACGGTAAATACCGTACCCGCGCCATTTTCTTTAGCATAGATAGCTAATACTGCAGGGCAAGGAACAACTATATTCCTTGGCACTCCACCAAAACGCGCATCAAACATGATGTCATTCAAACCTAATTGCAAATTACCAGTAGACGCTGGGGACACGTTTAGCACTATCTGCCCGTCTTGGACAAACTCCTGCGGCACTTGAGTACCAGCATGATGAGCATCCACCACTATATAAGGGGTGAGATTGTTATCCACAATCCACTCGTGAAATGCGCGTAATAAGTATGGTTGATTAGGTGTCATATCACTTCTACCCGTTATAGAGGGTTGTGTATTTCACGTTCTTGATCAGTTAATGACGCTATGAAAGAAGGTCTTTCAAAAATACGCTTCATATAAGCTTTCACGTCTTTACTACCGGTGCCTGTCAATTCGATACCCAATGCAGGTAAACGCCACAATAATGGTGCTAAGTAACAATCAACTAAACTGAATTCTTCACTCATAAAATAAGATGTTTCAGCAAATAATGGCGCTAAAGATAAAAACGCTTCACGTAGTTCGTTACGAGTCGCTTCTAAATCGCCCTTCTTGGCCATGATTTTTTCAGCTAATACATACCAATCATTCTGAATACGGTGCATGGTCAAACGACTTTGACCACGAGAAACTGGATAAACAGGCATAAGAGGTGGATGAGGGAAACGCTCGTCCAAATATTCCATGATGATATGCGAGTTATATAAAACCAACTCTCTATCAACTAGAGTAGGCACAGTTCCATAAGGGTTTAGTTCAAGAAGATCTTCTGGTAACTCTGTAGGATCGATAAAACTGATTTCTACGCCTACACCTTTCTCGGCTAACACTATACGTGCTTGGTGGCTGTATATATCTATCGTGTCTGAAAACAACGTCATGATCGAACGTTTATTGGCGGCTACAGCCATCTATATTTCTCCTAAATGTCATACATAATCGCATCGTGCCTTAGGCATCTATGCTTTGTTCTTTGACTAGTGATTAATATACCCGTCATTCTTGAAAATACCTGCTTGTTGGCTACACTCTTTCACCACAATCACTTAGTCTATCTAGGCTCATGCGGATCCACTCGTTTGCCGCTTCCATGCATTTTCAATGATTTTGGGTATAGGTCAATCAACTAATTAAAAACGGAAAAGAAAGGGGCTTATACATTATATAAAGCCCCTTCCAAAAATTTTGCGGATTATACACCAAATTCCAAACAAAGTTTTGCTGAATTAGTGTACATCTCTCCAATAATCTTTCTTAAGTAAATAAACCAAAACGAGTAATACTAGAAGAAATATCAAGACCCAACGGCCAATGGCTTCCGATTGTAAACGTGAAGGCTCACCAACATAAACTAGGTAGTTGACCAAATCTAATACTGCGGTGTCGTACTCAGCCGCACTTAATTCACCAGTACCGTCGCTCTTAATACCCACATAACGGTCAACCATCTCTCCGTCTAACAACATTTTCTCATACGTTTTGCTTGGCACACCTTGAAGCTCTTGCAATACATGGGGCATACCTACGTTCGGAAATACCAAGTTATTGACACCAAAGGTAGTACTTTCGTCAGCGTAAAAGGTTCTTAGGTAGGTATAAAGCCAATCTGCACCACGAACGCGAGCAGTCAAAGTTAAATCGGGTGGTGGTGCACCAAACCATTTAGCCCCTGATTCAGCAGGCATAGCATTTTTAATATGATCACCCGGTTTTTCACCCGTAAACTGCAAGTTCTCTTGACCAAGCTCTAGCGGAATACCCAAGTCATCAAAAGTACGTTGGTAGCGTTGATACTGCATTTGATGACAACCTAAACAGTAATTCATAAACAACTGTGCACCGGTTTGCAAAGAGGCTTTGTCGGTCAAATCGTATTCAGCTTTATCAAGAGGAAACTTACTGCCACCAGCAGCGATAGCCGCCATGGGTAACAACAAGCACATTACAAAAATTATCTTTTTCATTCTGTGATCCTCGCTGGTACTGGAATAGTCCGTTCGTTTTTGCTGTATATAAACAACAAAACAAAGAAACCAAAATACATGATGGTCGCTATTTGAGATGCGACAAGTTTCCAAGCTTCTTGAGGTGTACCACCTAAATAACCAAGGAAGATAAAGACCGCTGCAAAAGTAAGTAAATTCCATGTATGTAGACCACAACGATAACGCCAGGATTTGACTTTACCTCTATCAATCCAAGGTAACAGTGCTAAGCAGACAATGGCCGAGAACATAGCAATAACACCGCTCAATTTATGGGGTACCGCTTTTAAAATTGCATAGAAAGGTGTGAAGTACCATACAGGGAAGATATGTTCAGGCGTTTTCAACGGATTAGCAATCTCAAAATTTGGAGCCTCAAGAAAATATCCACCCATTTCTGGGGTAAAAAACATGATGTAACAAAACGCGAGTAAAAAGAAACAGAATCCGACTAAATCTTTCAACACTATATGAGGGAAGAAAGGCACGATATCATCAACGATGTCGTATTTGTTGGTGTAATATTCGTGAATTTTATATTGAGTCTTTTCGTCTTCGCTGAGGGAACCTTTCTTGCGTTTAACGTCAGTTCCATCCGGATTATTAGAGCCTACTTCATGCAATGCCACTATGTGCAAAAACACTAAAATCACTATGACTAGAGGTAGCGCAATAACATGCAGAGCAAAGAAGCGGTTAAGTGTCGCTCCAGAGATAACATAATCACCTTGGATCCAAATAACCAAGTCTGGACCAATCACCGGAATAGCACTAAACAAAGACACAATGACCTGCGCCCCCCAGTAAGACATTTGTCCCCAAGGAAGTACATAACCCATAAAAGCTTCAGCCATAAGGGCCAGGTAGATAAACATACCGAACAACCACAATAACTCACGTGGTTTTTGATAAGAGCCGTAAATCATGCCTCTGAACATATGCATGTAAATAACCACAAAGAACGCCGATGCCCCTGTGCTATGCATGTAGCGCAGTATGTAACCGTATTCAACATCACGCATGATGTATTCCACCGAAGCAAATGCTCCTTCAGCAGTTGGCGTGTAACTCATAGTCAACCATATACCTGTGACAATTTGGTTCACTAACACTATGGTCGCTAAAAACCCAAACATGTACCAGAAGTTCATGTTTCGCGGGGCGGGATATTGAATAGCGTGCTGATTAGCAACGCGCATTATGGGAAGACGATACTCAACCCAGTCCATCAAATTTTTCCACATATTATGCAGCCCCTTCTTCGGAACCAATCAAAATAGTATTATCGTCAATAAACATGTAAGGCGGCACAACTAGATTTAGCCCAGCGGGTACGTTTTGAAAAACTCGACCTGCCATATCAAACATAGAGCCATGACAGGGACAGAAAAAGCCCTCTGGCGCACCCTCAACGTATTCTTCAAATGCACCATCTTTTAAATGTTGTGGTGAACATCCTAAGTGGGTACAAATACCGACTAATACTAAATATTCTTCTTTTAAAGAACGGTATTGATTTTTAGCGAATGCGGGCTGCTGCTCTTCATCAGAATTGGGATCTTTAAGTTGATCTTCAAAATTAGCTAATGAAGCAAGTAATTCAGGTGTTCTGCGAGCAATCCAAACGGGTTGACTCCGCCAGATAACTCTGATCATCTGACCTGGTTGGATTTTACTGATATCCGCTTCAACATCCACACCAGCAGCTTTTGCTTTGATACTAGGGTTCCAGGATGCGATAAAAGGCACCGCAGCACCGACTACACCGACACCACCAACAACAGAAGTCGCGACCGTTAAAAATCGGCGTCTATTACTATTAATTGGTTGGTTTTCGGTTTTAGACGAATCATGCGCATCTAAAGATACATTGCTCATCCACTAATCTCCGAGGGTTAATTTGACTAACACTTTATATTTTAAGTGACATATGACTGATACGAAACACAAAAAATAAAATTTTTCTATTAACCGAAAATGATAAAAGAAAATCCACATAAAAGACAAGGAAATCGTCAATAAAATGAAGAATAACCGATACTTAACAACTTTTTAGCAGGATATTGATGGCGTGACGGTTTTTTGTACAAAACCTAGGCAGACAAAAAACCCAGCAAAAGCTGGGTTTTTAAAAGTGTTTGTCGCCGTACAATTAACGTTTTGAGAATTGAGGACGTTTACGTGCTTTATGAAGACCCACTTTCTTACGCTCAACTTTACGTGCATCACGAGTAACAAAGCCCGCTTTACGTAATGCTGGACGAAGAGTTTCGTCAAATTCCATCAAAGCACGTGTAATGCCGTGACGAATTGCACCCGCTTGACCACTAATACCACCACCGGCAACGGTAATGTAAAGGTCAAACTTTTCAGTCATCTCAACTAGCTCTAGCGGTTGACGCACGATCATACGTGCAGTCTCACGACCAAAGAATACGTCAAGAGGACGTTGATTTACTACAATGTTGCCACTACCTGCACGAAGAAAAACACGAGCGGTGGAACTTTTGCGTCGGCCAGTGCCGTAATATTGATTATCTGCCATCTGTAATGCTCCTTAAAGGTCTAAGACTTGAGGCTGCTGAGCAGCATGTTTATGCTCAGGGCCAGCGAAGACTTTCATTTTGCGGAACATATCGCGTCCAAGTGGACCTTTAGGCAACATACCTTTAACCGCTTTTTCAATGATCATCTCTGGTTTGAAAGCTTGTAACTTCTCAAAGGTAGTATCTTTAAGACCGCCTGGATAACCAGAATGAGAATAGTAAATTTTGCCCTTGGCTTTGTTGCCAGTAACAGTGACTTTCTCAGCGTTGATCACAACTATGTAATCACCAGTGTCCACATGAGGTGTGTACTCTGGCTTATGCTTACCGCGTAAACGGCTAGCAATCTCAGTCGCTAAACGACCAAGAGTTTTGTCTGCGGCGTCAACCACATACCATTCACGTTTTACCGTTTCTGGCTTTGCAACAAAAGTTTTCATTTGAAATTACCCGAAATATATAAATAATCGTTACATGATTTTGTGTTCGATATTTAACTACCGACTGCTACACAAAACCGCTAAAAATCAATACCTTGACCCCTTCGAGTCGTATGATCCATCCGCTTTCCCAAAGCGGGGGCAACTGGGCAGGGCGCGAATTATACAGAAGTTAAGAGAAAACGCGAGGGTAAATTTTGAGCTTTTTATTAATTAGCAGGCTTTTAACCGAGGTTTAACGCTTAGGCACCAAAAGAGCCGGATCTAGCCTTTCCTTAAACCAATTAATGCGCCAGTCAAGATGAGGGCCAGTGGCACGACCCGTCGCTCCAATTTCAGCCACTAAATCTCCTTGCTTAACGGTTGTTCCCGCTTCTACATGGCCTTTACTTAGATGTAAAAATGTAGAAGACACACCATGTCCGTGATCGATGATCATAGTACCACCAGAATAATACATATCAGCTACAAACAAAGTCACAATACCATTCGCAGGTGCATACACAGATGTGCCTGTTGGCGCAGCCACATCTACGCCAAAATGAGGACGTTTAGGTGTACCGTTAAATACACGTTGGCTGCCATACACTCCACTTATGGGGCCAGCCGCTGGCCAAATAAAATCTTGGTAAAAGTCTGTACGTTCATCGTTTAACGAACGAGCATTGGCAATCTGCTGGTTAT
Source organism: Paraglaciecola arctica (assembly GCA_003232445.1). Lineage (GTDB taxonomy): Bacteria > Pseudomonadota > Gammaproteobacteria > Enterobacterales > Alteromonadaceae > Paraglaciecola > Paraglaciecola arctica_A. The sequence goes on along the minus strand of QIJM01000077.1, from coordinate 2,733 downwards.
CTAGTTTAATACGCGCACTCACTTCTTTAGGGGGGCTTACGTATTTACTCGGAATACCTTCAATTTTTTGAATATTGTAAGTTCTTACCTGCAACTTCAGTGACTGGGTGTGCTGGGTACCTTGATTATCTAACCACTTGAGTTGCTGCGTTAGTTTGGCATCTCGACCAAACCCAAAAGCAAAATACCCCTCTGGTGATATTTTTAGTGGTGTGTCATTTAGCCAAACCTGATGACCAACGGGCACGTGACCACGTATTAAACTGCCTTGGGTCATTTCGCCTTTAAGTTGGAGGCCTTCAGCACAGACATTTAAAGCGATGACACTAAAAAACCAAACTAAAACTAATCTAAGCAAAAGCGATTGCTCCTTTACCCACGCCTTCATAAGCCAAAACCTTGAAGTCGCTATTATTATGTAAACGTTTATGTTCATCTGCCATAAACTGCGCTAAACATTCTACTGTGGTATCAGTATCAATCATTTCTGATTCTGCTTTGGGGATAGCCAGTTCAAACCTGCCTTGTGAAGATTCATAAGCAAACACATGATGTTGTTCAGAATCATCATCAGGCAACGAAAAAACCGTTTCGCTGGCATCGACTATATCCTCAGTAGAGCCTATGTAAATATCACACCATCGCTCGGCCCAGTATTCTTGCCATTTGCTGCTTTCTTGTTGGTTTTCAAAAACTACAACCTTAGAACGATGACCATGGGCAATACGTTGGCAATTGCCCTCATGTTTTTTAAGCCCGTGAGTGTAGTGATAAAAAGACGTATTAATGACTTCTGCCCGCAAATTTAGTTCAATACCTGCCACGTTCTCTGGTAGGTGAGTCACAATCACATCTTTAAGATAATCACTCACCGAAGGCATAGTGACATTTTGTGAATACACAAACGCATAAGCTTCAGCTGGGCAGTTTAAATGAATAGATTTATTGTCAGGCCGAATAAAATCAACTTTTACTCTATCAGATTTTTGATCATGCTCAACACGGCTGTATTCGTGTTCCACCGGCACTAACAGTTTGTGGTCGATGTATTCATCTATAAGCTGTTTCAGTTGTTTCTTAACTTTACCAAAGTCCAACACCATGCTTTCTTCATTCAAATCACCGCTTAGGATCACGTCTACTATCCAGCTTTCTCCAACCATGCCACGCTCTGGGCAAAGATAAGAAAAATCCATTACGGTCAAATCATTAACGAATAATTGCATAAAAAGTGTATATGTCCTGTGCTGCAAAGAGTTTCTAGCGGTATATTATAAAGATAACCTGTCAGATGTCAGCTTTGTGATTTCAAAAGTTGATCTTTCAAGTTAGGTGGAATGCCTCTGATCATCAAAGTATCAGAGCCCGCATCGTAACTCACTCTATCACCGAGTAATTTACGCTCAAAACTGAGGGAAACGCCACCGCCTTGGCCACTAAATTTAGCTAAGGTTTTTAATACCCCACGATCAGCTTGAAATTGCTCTTCCACTGGCAATTCTGCGCTTTGGTTAAATTCCTCAAAACTCACATGATCACTAGGCAGTTTTGCAGCCAGTTCTTGAATTTGGATATCCTCGCCTAGCTCCAATTTTTCTTTGTAATAATCCGAAACCGTTTCTCGCGCTTGGTGTTTCTCTTGTGGATCTAATTGTTCAGCTGATAAAAACGCATCCACAGTCGTTAATAATTGCTTATTCTGTTGCTTAACATCCACCAACTCTTCACAACCAATAAAATGCATAAAGAAATCAGACACTTTACGTCCCATGCGTCCTTTGATAAAGCTGATATAGCGCATCTGTTCAGCGGTTACGGTTAATTGAGTCAAATCGATTCTAACCGCCAATTGCATTTTGGCTAAATCTAAATGGTCACTGCTGGTCAGCTCTAAATCACGATCTATCTCGACATGTTGCTTAGTATTGATAATCGCTATCATCAAATAATCAGTGGCTAAAAACTGGTAATGGCTAAACACCACAAAACCGGTTTCAAGTGTGCCAGTATCAATTAAAGACTGCTTCAACAACTCACTGGCTTGAATACTAAACTCAACGAAGTCGTGTTTTTCAGACTGCATGTCTTCTAACAAGGTTTTAAATGGCACGGCGTGAGGAGCGAGAGTTTGCGATTCTTTTTGAGCTGACGGCTCTTCTCTAGCTGACGGCTCTCGGCTTACACTGACTATCTCAGCATTTTCAGTGACAAACGCGCCTACCCCTTTACTGGGTTTAATATTGAACGCATGATTAATTTGCTGAGCCAAATTTTCAATTTCTGGACTCACATCAAAACAGCTTGCACGAGGTACTAAGGTCAGTTCCTGTTGTTGATTAACGGCCAACTGGTGTACAACAAAATGATGGATCAACGCACTCACATTTTTTCCTTAACAAAAATCAATAAAATTTAGTTGGTAACTGGCTGGTTTATTCGCATTTTAACTAGACCATTGTTACTATCGCTCTAATACACCATGCTATTATTTCTGAGCTAAGCAACATGCCACAACAATCCAAATACTCTGACAGCCAATTTGAGGCCATCATGCATGACATTATTATTGCTCTAGAGAAAAATCAAGCTAACCGAGACCTATCACTTATGGTGTTAGGTAATGTCGTTACTAATATTTTCCACCAGCAAGTCCCAGAAAACCAGCGCCAACAAATGGCCGAACAGTTTACACAAGTGCTATTAAAAAGTATCAATGGAAAATAAAAAAAGGTC
>QIJM01000422.1 GCA_003232445.1 Paraglaciecola arctica | reverse complement strand
GCGCGCAAGGTTTCTTGCTGAACCTGACTAATATCTTGTCCGTCTATGCTGATACTGCCGCTTTGAATATCATAAAAGCGCAGCAGTAGATTGACTAAAGTAGACTTTCCAGCACCAGAACGCCCGACCAACCCTACTTTTTCTCCCGCTTTGATTTTGATATCAAGGTTTTTGAAAACTGTGATGGGAATATCATTAGCACCCGCATAACCAAAATTCACATTGTTGAAATGAATCGCTCCTCCATTCATTTCTAAGACTTTTGCATTGGGCTTATCTTGCACATCAACAGGCAACGACAAACTGTTGATGCCGTCTTGCACAGTACCGATGTTTTCAAACAGAGAAGACACCTCCCACATCACCCATTGCGACATACCATTAAGGCGCAAACACAAACTCACAGTAATCGCGATTTCACCGGGCGTAACCCATTCCAACATCCACAAATATATCGCCAGCGCAGTAATACTAAATACCAGCAAGGCATTGCTAAACCAAACGCAGCCATACAACACAGTCACCAAACGCATCTGAGGATAGACACTTTTCAGAAAACCAAACATGCCCTCTTTGGCATATTCTGCCTCGCGGCTGGTATGAGCGAACAATTTTACTGTGGTGATATTGGTGTAACTATCCACGATGCGCCCTGTCATCATTGAACGCGCATCGGCTTGACGTTGCGATACCCGCTTTAATCTTGGAATAAGCGTGCGCAAAATCACTAAATAAATCAGAAACCACACAATAAGAGGGGCACTTAAGCGCCAATCGGCGGAAATAACCAAAAACAAAACACTGAAAAAATACACGCTAACATAGACCAAAATATCTAATGTTTTCATTACAGTTTCACGTACCGACAACGCAGTTTGCATGACTTTGGTCGCTATACGCCCAGCAAACTCATTTTGGAAAAAGCCTAAGCTTTGACCAATCATATAGCGATGAGCTTGCCAGCGAACTTGCATAGGGAAATTACCCATTAATCCCTGATGAGACAGTAACGACTGAGTGATCACCAATAGTGGTAAAACCACCAGCACCAGCACCCCCATCCAAATAAGGCTGCCTAACTCTTGCTGTAAAAATGTTTCTCTGTCGCTTGATGCTAGCCAATCAACCAGTTGGCCAAGAAAACCGAACAGTGAAACTTCAAGAGCCGCTATGACAGCAGATAAAATAGACACAGAAAAAATAACCGGCCACATGCCTTTTGAATAGTATCGACAAAAAGCAAAAATGGTTTTTGGCGGTTGTGTGGGATGTTCAACGGGAAACGGATTTGTTAACCGCTCAAAAAATGAAAACATGGAGATAATAGACCTTGGAATTACGCAGCCTGTTATACCCTTCATTCTTGAAACTGCACGTTTGTTGGCTGCACTTATTCGCCCCAATCACTTAATGAACTAAGTGATTGGGGTCTCATTCATTTGCCGCCGCCGTGCAATTCCAATGATTTTGGGTATAAAAATATTATTCAACAGACCTTTTCTAAATTAGGCTAATCAGAATACCCTAATTCTTGTAATTTCGATTCAATTTTTTTCGAATGTTGGGCTTTCCACTCCGCTAAATTCATCGCAGCATCCTTATCGGTGCGAGCTTTGCCAAGGTGATAAACTTCTGTAAGTTTATCTTTTGGAATCACCGCAATACCGTCTTCATCTGCCACAATATAATCACCGGTATGAACTGTCACACCACCACACTGAATAGGCTGATTAATAGGGAATATTTGTTCTTGGCTCCGGGCCTGGGCATCAAACCACGGACATAAACCGGAAACTGTAAATCACGAATTTCGCCAATATCACGGATAGCACCATCGATGATCATACCGGCTATGCCGCGCTGATGAGCGACGGCACAAACGTTTCCACCGGTATTGGCATACTGCTAGGCTCCTATAAATTTTGCAGCAAATAGAACCACCCAATAGAAACAAATACCCACCTGCGCCAAGAAAAAAGCAAAACGAATTTGCACGGCCAACACACTATTCGATAACAAGTGGGTGATTGATTGCCCCAAACGTGCTGCCAACAACACTAAGGCTAAACCATTGGTGATCACAGCCGAATTAGTCGCTAATGCCAAAAGCATTAAACCTCCAGCAAACGCAAAACTCTCCACACAGTTACTCTGCGCGCGGGTTAACCTTCCCCCAAAAGGAGGAGAGTTAGATCCATCAGCCTTAAAATCATTAGGCGCTTTTTGTTTACTCGTCACTAACAAAGTTCGGTAAGCAGCAATCCATACCAACAAGACCAGCGTCCAAGTGATGTAGCCTAAAAGGGCCAAAATCGTGTCGTTCATATGTACTCAACAAGTCAGAAAAACAAGTACATACTGTATAGCAAACAAGACGTTAGGCCAACACCAAATAGTGTTAGCCATACCGTCTACTCCTGTCTCAAAGCTTTAATAGGGTTGGCTCTAGCCACCTTCGCTGCATTGCCTCCAACCGTTGCCCATGCGACCAAAAGTAAGCTGCCTCCCACCACTAAACATATCGGCCCCAACCACAAGGTGTCGATCCGATAAGAAAACGATTCAAGCCATAGCAACATGGCATAAATTGAAATTGGCCAAGCAATTAAATTCGCGATCATGATCGGCTTTGAGAATTGCCAAATCAATAGAGCGACAATATCTTTAACACTGGCACCCATGACTTTTCGGATACCAATCTCACGCGTTCTTCGCTCAGTGGTAAAAGACGCCAGCCCATATAACCCCATACATGCAATGCCTATAGCTAATAACGAGAAGACCGAAAACATTTTTGTTTGTATGGACTCTTCTGCATACTGGGCTTTCATCATCTCACCTAAAAATTGTAAGTTGATGGGTTGCATGGGGATAGTTTGCTTCCAGATTAACTCTACTCTTTCCATCAGCGCAGAAACGTTATGGGTACTAAACGTTAAACTGGCTACGCCCAGACGATGAGTATTCATGGTGTATGCCGTTGGCCGAACACCAAACTTGATTGAACGAAAGTGAATGTCTGGCACTATGCCGATAATCGTCAGTGCCTGCCCTTTATAGTTGCCTGACTCTAGTGTTTTTCCTATTGCTTGCTCGGGTGATGTAAAGCCAAACTTATGCAACGCCGACTCATTTAGGATGACAGATGCGGTCAATTGTGCGTTTTGTCCTTCAGTGTCATGTTTAATTTCATCACTACCAAAATCCTCACTGAATAGTCGTCCAGCAAGCGGTTTAACCTCGTAAGCTTCAAAAAACCCGTATCCCAGATCATGGTAATTAAGCAATGTTTGTGGATTCTCACCGACTACGTGTTCGCCATCTAGCAAGGTAAAGTGATTATTATTTTCATTGTCTTGCGTAGGTGACTCAGAAGAGTAAACAACAGAAGAGATCTCCGGTAATTTGAGTAATTCATGTCTGAGTCTTTGCCTATTATCGCCCGCGCCTCTCACATTAAGCACTAACTTGTCTGAACTGATATAACCGACATCCACCGATTGTGCGTACAAGGTTTGTGCATAAATTACTGCAGTACATACAACTAAGGTGATAGATGTAGTAAATTGCACTACCACTAAGGTCAACCTTAAACTTGAAGACGTCTTAGACTCAGATCCTTTACTAGAACGTAACAAATGCCCTGGCTGAAAACCGGATAAAAATATCGCAGGATAAGAGCCAGCACTTAAACCAATCAACAACCCCATACCTAACAGTGCAAAAATCAATTTTGGATCACTAAACAAGTGAAGTTCGAGCTGCCTACCTAAGGCTTGATTATATAAGGGTAATAATAATTCGACTAAGGCTAGGGCTAAAACCAACGAGATCAACACTAAGGCAATTGCCTCGCCCAAAAACTGCACGGCCACTTGCCCGCGACTCGCTCCTAGTACTTTACGCATGGCCACTTCTCTGGCGCGATGACTGACCCGAGCGGTGGACAAATTCATAAAATTAATACAAGCGATCAACAAAATTAACGCAGCAACAATACTAAAGGTGATGATCAGTGTTCTATCGCCCATAGGGGTTAAATCACCCATATTACCTGCATCTTCTCGTGCTCTAAGATGTAAATTTTCCAAGTACATCAATTTATGCCGCATGTTGTCGCTGATTTTCTCATCGGTAGCTAATTTCCTACTATCATACATCTGCACAAAAGGGCTTTCATTGTCGACCCAATATGTGAGTCGCTGCTGAAATTTTTCGAGACTAATGCCGGGGCGCATTTTAAAATAGGTATACACATTTACACTGGTCCAAGTGTTTAAACCACGATTATTTTCTACAAAAGTGGGATCGACATAAACCAACATGTCTAAGTCCAAATGTGTCGCTTCAGGTAGGTTTTTAATCACCCCCGTAACAGGCATTAAGCTAGGCTCTGCACCCAAACAGCAGACTATCATCACCTCGCCCACCACATCTAATTTGCCAAAATAACGGTTCGCCATATTTTCTGTGATGATCAAATCGTAAGGTTTGTTAAACGAACTGTTTTTAGAGCCATGTATAAACGGCAAGTCAAAAATATCAAAGAAGCTGCCATCAACAAAAGTCACTGTTTGTGCCAGTGCGCCTTCTTCTTTGCGCACTGAGGCATCAAAGCGAATCAAACGAACCCCGTCTTCGACTTCATTGATGGCGAAATCACGAACGGCTTCCATCATATTACCGGCCGACCTGACGGTTAAAAAAGGCGGGTTATCTGGTGAGTAATAAGCAGAGTGCATACGTACGATGCGGTCACTATCAGTTAGCCATTTATCAAAGCCTGTTTCTTGTTGTACAAATAACATAATCAAAATACAGCTCATTAAACCTAAGGCTAAACCCGCTACATTAATAACCGAAAACACCCCATTTTTGATGATGTTGCGCCAAGCTGTTATCAGGTAATTTTTAAACATAATCAATTCTCCACTTTAAGGCTGAGCTAGGCAGCACGCACACTTTCGATAACCACGGCACCATCAAACAGATTAATAGTTCTATTCGCGTAGTCTGCATCTGCAGGGTTGTGTGTCACCATCACAATTGTGGAACCTTGCTGATTTAGAGAACGCAGCATTTCCATCACTTCTTGGCCATGAGCACTATCAAGATTCCCCGTAGGCTCATCTGCTAAGATGAGACCTTGATTACCCACAACGGCTCTGGCTACGGCAACACGTTGTTGCTGACCTCCAGATAACTGGCTTGGCATATGTTTGGTTCTATGAGCAACACCTACCATATCCATCACAACCAACACTTTTTCTTTGCGCTCGGTAGCTGGCATATTGTGATAAAGCAAGGCTAGCTCTATGTTTTCAAAGACAGTTAATTCTTCTATCAAATTAAAATTCTGGAAGATAAAGCCAATATGATGTTTACGAATGGCTGAGAGTTGTTTTTCTGTATAACCGGAAATGTCTTCGTCATTAAAAATATACTGTCCCTCGCTTGGAGAGTCCAACATGCCTATTAAATTCAGCAAGGTAGATTTACCACAACCTGAAGGCCCCATAATGGCCACAAACTCACCTTTTTGTATTTCAATGTTCACATTATTTAACGCAACAGTTTCTACTTCGCCGGTGCGATACATTCTGCATAAATTGTGTAGTTTCAACATTTTCTCTTTCCTTAAATTTGTATAATAATTATCTGTAAAGTTCTGGTTTAATTAAGCTTTAGTAACGCCATGTCCTGGTAACTTGTATAAGGGCTAATTACAACTTTTTCGCCCACGTCTAAACCTTCAACCACTTCAATAAAGCGGCTGTTGCGCCTGCCCAATCTCACTGTGCGTCTTACTGCTTGTTTGCCATCCTGAGTCACAACAAAAATCCAGTTACCACCTGTGTCTTGATAAAATGCGCCGTTAGGAATAAGCAACGCTTCGCTAGCATCACCTAAAGTGAGTTTTGTTTGTATGGTCTGCCCTCGGCGGATATCAGTAGGCTGCGCTTGAGTAAATTTAAAATCGACTTCGAACTGACCGTTTTGTACTTGCGGGTAAACTTTCGAGACAACCATAGTGTAATTGTCATAGGTTGCCTGTTGCCCAATATCGACTCTGCCTAAATAAAATTCATCAATAAAGGCGGTTACTTTGAAATCATTTGGTGTGTCGATTTGCCCAAGGCGCTCGCCTCGCCCAATGCTCTGCCCTACCTCGATATTGAACCCAGACAATGTGCCATCAACAGGTGCCTTAACGTTCATGTTGTCTAGGTTTTGCCTTGAGATAGACAAGTTACCTTCAAGCCTTTTGGTGGTGTCTTTTAAAAACACTAACTGCTCTGTCTGCATGTGCGCATCAGATTGCTGGCTTTCTAAGGTCAAGGCCAGTCGACTTTTATACCAATCAAGGGTGTCATGAGTATCATCAAATGTAGACTGGCTCACCGCGCCGGTTTTAACTAATTCTTGCTCTCGGGAAACTTGTCTAGTCAGCAGTTTGATTTGGTATCTGATATCAACCAGATTACGTTTATGCTCGAGGCGGTTTTGTTCAAGGCTAAGTTCAATTGAACGCATATTATTAAGTTGCTCCGCCACTCTGGCTTCATTGCCTAATACGCTCAATTGCAAAGACGCATTCGACAACTCAACAATTAAATCACCAGCTTTGAGGCTGGCTCCATCTTCCACCAGAATACGCTCCACTCTACCGCCCTCGACGGCATCCAAATACACGGTTTTGGCCGGTGTGACTCGACCTCGAATCGGAATGAAATCTTCAAAAATACCAGACGTCACTGTGGATATGGCAATACGATCAGTGACCACGCTCAAAGCTTTGCCACTAGGTGCGCTAAGTAGCCAATAAACCAACAATGCCAGCACACTCAGGCCGATTAACAATAAAACCATACGTTTTATTGGATTACGCTGTGGCGCAATTTTGCGATCCATTCCAGCACCTGCAGACGCACCACTAGGAGTCGATGCTCCCTGAGGTTCGTTAACGCTTTTTAAATCATTATCCATTGGTTTTATTTGTTTCAAAGTGACGTCCTAGACGATAGCAGTGATGGCTAATTTGTTTATATTGATAGTCTTGTATTAAGTGTGTATCAAGTATCGTTCCGAAAATTATCTATTTGTTTTTATTGACTTTTTTATTATTTAACAGTTATTTACATTTAGAATGTGTACGAATTCGAACAGTAAGTGTACGATAATGAACACTCGCAATATATTGCCCACAGAGATAACCCTATGGTGATAGAAGGAAAAATACTGATCGTCGATGATGATCAGGACATATTGACCGCAGGCAAATTATTACTGAAAAGACATTTTAGTCAGGTGATGGTTTGCAACTCACCGGAAAACATTCCAAAACTGATGTCAGATAATCGCTTTGATGCCGTCATGCTTGATATGAACTTCAGCCTCGGTGAAAATTCTGGTGCCCAAGGCTACAATTGGCTGAAGAAAATACTGGAAATAGATCCCCAAAGTGTTGTGGTACTGATCACCGCACACGGCGGTATTGATGTTGCTGTAGAGGCCATGAAACTAGGCGCAACCGATTTTGTCGCCAAACCTTGGCAAAATGAAAAACTAGTCGCCACCTTAACCACAGCCGTGTTGTTAGGCAAAACACGTAATGAAGCCACTGAATTACGGCACACCAATAAACTGCTCGCTCAGGATACCAATAGCGCTCAACAACAACCCTTGCTAGCCCAGTCTTCTGTGATGCAACAAGTTCACTCGTTAATAGAAAGAACCGCGCCTACCGATGCAAACATATTAATTTTGGGGGAAAACGGTACCGGAAAAGAGCTGGTTGCCAGAGAGTTACATCGCCAAAGTTTGCGGGCTAATCAAGTATTTATGTCGGTCGATTTAGGTGCCATGTCAGAAACCTTATTCGAAAGTGAATTATTTGGTCATAAAAAAGGTGCATTCACAGGTGCAAATGAACATCGCATCGGACGTTTGCAAGCAGCCAACGGTGGCACAGTATTTTTAGACGAAGTAGGCAATTTGTCTTTGCACCTGCAAGCAAAATTACTCACTATTTTAGAACAACGAAAAGTCACACCTCTAGGCTCCAACAAAGCCATCGCCTTTGATGTCAGAGTCATCGCCGCCACCAATATTGCTAAACAAGATTTAAACAATGAAGTTCGGTTTCGTCAGGACTTGCTATTTCGCCTGAATACAGTGGAAATCACCTTGCCACCGTTGCGGGACAGAGTGGCCGATATTCAACCTATCGCAAACCACTACATCACCTTTTACTCTAGAAAATATAAAAAACCAGAAAAGACCATCACCGCTGATGCACTGAACATGATCAAACATTATGCATGGCCCGGTAATGTGCGCGCTTTACGGCATGCCATTGAAAGAGCCATCATTTTATCTGAATCAGAGCAATTATCTACCGACGACTTTCAACTGAGTCACGTAGCCCAAACAAACACTGCAAGCGAACTGGCAGCAGTTCAAACATCAACAGAAACAGCCGAGCTTAATCTCGACAAGGTGGAGAAATCGACCATTGAGACAGCTTTAAAACAATATCGCTACAATATTAGTCATACCGCCAAAGCATTAGGTCTTACTCGCGCAGCGCTATATCGCAGGATGGAAAAACATGTGCTTTAAAAAATTCTCATTATTTATCGCAATTCGCACCACCTTTGTAATGGTCAATTTGCTTGCACTGACCTGGTTAATCACAACTGATGGTTATCATGCGGCAACCTTAGTGACATTTGTTTTATTAGTATTTCAGAGTGTGGCACTAGTGCGCTTTGTATCGAAAACAAACACAGAATTAGTGCGATTTTTAGACGCGGTACATTACGCCGATTATTCACAACGTTTTGACCTGTCGTCGTTAGGTTCAGGCTTTGGAGAATTAGGTAACGCTTTTACTGACATACTTGAGCGTTTTCAAACAGTGCGCACTGAGCAAGAAGAGCAACAACGACACCTCAAAGCAATTGTTGAACATGTTCCAGTTCCACTACTAAGTATCAGTAGTGATGGTTTACTTACACTGTGGAATAACGCCGCTCGTAAGTTATTTGGTGCCAATCATGTGACTAAACTGGGTGACTTAAAACCTTTCGGCGCAGAGTTTGCCAAACACCTATCAACAGTCAAACCGGGTGAAAGGCGTTTGGTGAATTTTACTATTGATGGCATGGAGCATCAGTTAAGTATCTCAGCCACACAAATACTGCTAACCCAAAAACAAGAAACACTGGTGAGCATGCAAGATATTCAAAGCGAGTTAGATATTGCACAACTTCAAGCATGGCAAGATCTGGTAAAAGTGCTAACCCATGAAATCATGAACAGCATCACCCCAGTCGCCTCATTAGCCAAAACAACCGTAGACTTAGTTGCGGACTGCAAGCACAAAGCCGACTCCTACCCAGAGCTCAGCGAAGACTTACAAGATATCTCAACAGCAGTCGAAACAGTCGCCCGACGCAGTGATGGTTTGATCCAGTTTGTCAGCAGCTACCGACAATTAACGCGGTTACCTACCCCCAATAAAAATAAGATAAACGTCGCAACCTTGTTTCAACAAAGTTGCTCGTTAGCCATTCAACAATGGGATAAAAAAGGCATAGAAGTGCAAATCAACATAGAGCCATCTGAACTTGAAGTCACAGTAGATAAAGACATGTTAGAACAAGTATTACTCAACCTATTACAAAATGCCGAACACGCCATTGAAAACTGCCCATCACCTAAGGTCAGCTTAAACGCATTCCTCAACAAAAGAGGTCACGTGGTCATCGAAGTCGGCGACAATGGCAAAGGTATTCCTGCTGAAATAGGCAACAAAATTTTTGTACCTTTTTACACCACTAAACAACAAGGCTCAGGCGTAGGTTTAGCCCTAATAAGGCAAAT
>QIJM01000598.1 GCA_003232445.1 Paraglaciecola arctica | reverse complement strand
CAGGCAGTAACATAAAAGCTTGTCTGAGGCGGGCAAAATCTCTGGGTCTTGCTGAGCGAAGTGCTAAACGGGCTAATACTCGTTGCATATCACCGACTTGTTTGAGGCTGTTTTGTAACTGTGGATAATCACTGTTGAGCAGTGATTTAATATTTCGCTGTCGTTGCTTGAGTGTTTTTATATTGGTTAAAGGTCGATGCAACCAGCGTTGTAATAACCGGCTACCCATTGGTGTTGAAGCGTTGTCTAACACGCTGGCAAGAGTGTGTTCTTTGCCGCCTGCTAAGTTTTGGGTTAATTCTAAATTGCGCCTAGTGGCGGCATCCATCAAAACCGTATCGGATTCTGTTTCGAGTATGATACTACGAATATGGGGCAGGGCACTTCTTTGTGTGTCTTTAACATATTGCATCACACATCCCGCTGCACATAATCCTGTTTTGTTGGCTGTTACACCAAAGCCAGTTAGCTCTTTGGTGCCAAATTGTTGGTTTAACTGCTTAGTGGCAGTATCAAAATCAAACTCCCACTGGGGGCGGCGTCTCAACCCTTTGCGTTGTTCAATAATATGCTGGAAAGCAAAGTCTTCTGGATATAATAATTCTACTGGATTGGTGCGTTGAATTTCAGCGGCTAGTGCTTCGGTATCTTTGGGTTCGCACAGTGTAAAACGGCCAGTGGTGACATCTAATGTGGCATAACCGAAGTAGGTGTTGTTTTGTTGTTTGACACACACCACTGCGGCTAGAATATTATCTTGTTTGTCTTCTAATAGTGCTTCATCCGAGACTGTGCCCGGGGTGACAATACGTTGAACCTTTCTGTCTACCGGCCCTTTGCTTGTGGCAGGATCGCCGACTTGTTCGACTATGGCCACCGACTTGCCCATTTTGACTAAACGCGCGAGGTAATTTTCCACCGCATGGTAGGGAACACCTGCCATTGGAATAGCGTTGCCGCCTGATTTACCTCTTGAGGTTAAAGATATATCGAGTAATTCTGAGGCTTTCTTGGCATCATCGAAAAACAGCTCATAAAAATCGCCCATACGGTAAAACAGTAATATGTCTGGATGCTCAGCCTTTATCTTTAGATATTGCTGCATCATAGGGGTATGAGTTTGCAGCGCGGGGCTATTTATTAACGTTTGCTCTGAAAAATGACTCGATGGCATAATAGCGATTACTTTATTCTTTTTATCTGATGGTTGGCGTGACATATTCAGCATGAGATATCACATATTTAGGTTGCCTACATGACTGAAGACATTACCCAATTAGCTCAACTTTTAGGAAATAAACTGGCCGCTAAAGATTGGCAAATTTCCTGTGCAGAATCATGCACAGGAGGTGGAGTAGGATACGCTATCACAAGTGTTTCTGGAAGCTCAACATGGTTTAAAAAAGGTTTTATTACTTACTCAAATGAAGCTAAACAAGACCTGTTAGGCGTCAGTGAGGATACTTTAAATCTGCATGGAGCGGTGTCAGCAGCTACAGTTGAGGAAATGGCTACAGGTGCAGCGAAGCATGCGAATGCTGAAGTGGCCATTGCCATCAGTGGTATTGCGGGCCCCGATGGTGGAACACCCGATAAACCTATAGGCACTATCTGGTTTGGTTTTTTCATTAATGGACAGAACATTAGTCAAAAACAGCTGATTAGCGGTGATAGGCAAGCCATTAGAATAAAAGCCATTGAGTTCGCTTTATCAAATACGCTGAAGTTGTTGTAAAAATAAACAGTGTTAAAAGGGTTTAAAACAATTTTCATTTTTCACTTGTAACTGTATAACCATACAGTATACTTTAAGCCTAACTACGGTATATAAAATAGTATTGAAGTAAACATCTTCAATGCGCGACAATCACAAAGGACATTCTGATGGATGATAATAAAACCAGAGCGTTAAACGCCGCCTTGAGCCAAATTGAAAAACAATTCGGTAAAGGCTCTATCATGAAATTGGGCGATAACAAAACCATGGACATTGAAACTATTTCAACTGGCTCTCTTGGTTTAGACGTGGCTCTTGGTGCGGGTGGTTTACCCTTAGGGCGTATCGTTGAGATATACGGCCCAGAATCCAGCGGTAAAACTACCTTAACCCTTGAAGTGATTGCCGAAGCACAGCGTAACGGTAAGGTGTGTGCCTTTATTGATGCAGAACATGCCCTCGATCCTATTTATGCCGGAAAACTTGGGGTTGATGTAAACGAACTTTTAGTGTCGCAACCTGATACGGGTGAACAAGCGCTAGAAATTTGCGACATGTTAACCCGCTCTGGTGCAGTTGATGTAATAGTGGTCGATTCGGTTGCAGCGCTTACTCCTAAAGCTGAAATTGAAGGAGAAATTGGTGACTCACACATGGGGCTTGCCGCTAGAATGATGAGCCAAGCTATGCGTAAGTTAACGGGTAACTTAAAGCAGTCGAACACTATGCTGATTTTCATTAACCAAATCCGGATGAAAATTGGCGTTATGTTTGGTTCTCCAGAAACCACCACCGGTGGTAATGCTTTGAAGTTTTATGCGTCAGTACGTTTGGACATTCGTCGTATTGGTGCGGTTAAAGCGGGTGATGAAATAGTCGGTAATGAAACCCGCGTTAAAGTAGTAAAGAATAAAATTGCTCCTCCTTTCAAACAAGCTGAATTCCAAATCATGTATGGCGAAGGTATTAACAGCTATGGTGAACTAATCGATTTAGGGGTAACCCATAAAATGGTCGAGAAAGCCGGTGCTTGGTATAGCTACAATGGTGAGCGTATTGGGCAAGGTAAAGCTAACTCAATCATTTATTTGAAAGAACACCCAGACATGGCTAAAGACATTGATAAGCGTTTAAGAGAATTGTTATTGTCAAAGCCGGTAGTGGCTGATGGAACTGAGAAAAAAGAACACGCTTTATAGTGACCTGGTCAACTTAATTCAACCACGTCACTTAATTGGAATATAGCCAATAGTTTAAATCTACAAGTTGTGGATTTATTGCGGTAAGTGGCTATTTATACTCAAATCATAACCAGAATATTTGCGCATGTTGATAACGCGATCACCGTCTAGCATTAAATATTGGCCTTTTATGCCTTGTAGAACACCTTCAAACCCACCCTCTTTGTCTAGGTTTATTGACTTCACTTTTTCGGGGTATTGCTCAACAGGATAATGGATATCAATGGCTGGGGTATTGGTGATATCGATAGCTTGAAAGCCATATTCCTCGATGATCTCGTCTAAATCACTTTCAACTTGTTCCAGTAGTGATTCTTTTAACGCGACTAAATCCACTTGTTCAGGCTGACTTTTGAGCATAGTGCGCCAATTGGTTTTGTCTGCAATATGTTCCTTAAATGCCATTTCAACCAAACCACTGGTTAACCTGTTTTGTACCCGCATGATGGCAATGGCCTGAGTGGCACCTTGATCTAACCAGCGGCTAGACACACCATCTGTAACATGCCGTGTAATACCTACTTTTACTGTGCCTGTATTGGCTAAATAAACAAAATGATCTGACAAACAGTTGGCTTCGCCCCATGCTGGCTCGCGGCAGGTGCCTTGTTCGTAGTGACACAGTTCTGGTTTAATAATGCAAGTATCACACTGTGCCAACTTCATTAGACAGCGATAGCAGTACCCTTGATTAAAGCTCTTTTTTGTTTTTACCGCACAATGTACGCAATGTATCTCGCCGCCGTACTTAACCTTTAATGATTGGCCTATCAAAGCATTCATATTGATTTGATTATCGCCAATTGGCAGAGCATATTGCGCTATATTATTAGAATTAGTACTCACTCGCATCTTGCGGGTATTGCCTTGGTACAAGGTCATAAAATTTATCCAGGAATGGTCACAAAAAGAATGTGGCAAATTTAGCACAGACCTATATCAGTAAGCGAAAAATATCAAACAGTATGATTTTTTATATTGGTTGTTCCTTGTTTTTTGCTCATCTTGTCCCAAGCTATATAGTAAGAGGGCAATGTTCCCTCGACAACAAAAAAATGTAATCAGAGCAAAGAGGAAAATCTATGAAAATAAATATTTCAGGTCACCATTGCGATATCTCAGAGTCAGTCAAAGAAGATATTCATCAAAAATTCTCTAAAATAGCCAGTCATTTTCCTACCCTTATCGCCATAGATATCATCGTGACTAAAGAACATGGTGAATATAGTGCAGAGGTTGCCACTAAATATGAAGGTATCAGTATTGCGGTAAAAGGCAAAGGTGGGGTGATGTATCCTGCTATTTCCAAAGCCGGTAAAAAATTGGATGCAGCACTTAAACATCGTAAAGGGCAGTTAAAAGGTGATTTACATGAAAAGCCTATTGTTACTACCCCAGCAATCGCCCATGAAATTATTCAGGAGATGGATCTAACTTAGTCCCTCCTAGTCTTTCCAAGTGCGCTCAGGTTAACCTTAATAACTTGAGCGCTATCCAAAATATCCAGTTTCATCCTTCCAAAAGAACAATGCTTACTGTCAGCGGGTGCAACAATCATAGCACTAACAAAAATGTCTATTTTGGTGCGTTTTGAAATATTCTGGTGCATATTAAAGATGCACCGAGTTAAATTTTGAATCATTCTATACAATCTAATCCTTTATCTCATTGATTTATAAGTAAGTTTAAATAAATAAAAGAATTGGCAAACTTTATGCCTATTAGTATATGTCCGTACCCTTAGCTGTCGCGGATCTACAGTTTGAAATAGTGAACTAGGGTTCCGGTGGTGAAAACCACGTCTGGACCGAGAGCTCACGACCTCAGTTAATGTACTCATTAACGGCAGGTTACACGGCGGGATAAAAGCCCGGGAGACTTGATTGGCGTAGCCAAGGGTACTCTATGTGTAACATCAACGTTTTTGAGGTCTATTATGATTAAATTGATTCCAATACTACTTTTTTTATGTAGCGTGTTAGTTCCGATTCAAGCTGCAGCACAAACTAAACAAAGTTTTAAAATGTGCTGGTCTATCTATGTGGGATGGATGCCTTGGGCCTATGGAGCGGAAAAAGGCATAGTCAAGAAATGGGCAGACAAATACGAGATCGAGATCGATGTAGTGCAAATTAACGACTATATCGAATCTATCAACCAATTCACTGCTGGCGCATTTGATGCCTGTACCATGACCAACATGGATGCCCTGACTATTCCTTCTGCTGGGGGCATAGATACAACGGCATTAATAGTAGGTGATTTTTCTAACGGTAATGATGGCGTGATCCTCAAAGGTGACGGCGACTTGTCATCGTTAAAAGGCAAAAGCGTTAATTTGGTTGAGTTGAGTGTTTCTCATTACCTGCTGGCTCGTGGACTTGAAACGGTCGGTTTACAAGAGTCTGATCTCAAAGTAGTTAACACGTCAGACGCTGACATGGTAGCCGCCTACTCTTCGGGTGAAATTGCCTCTCTGGTCACATGGAATCCTATGTTGAATGAAATCATTTCGATGCCAAATACAACTAAAATATTCGATTCTTCACAGATCCCAGGTGAAATTATCGATACCTTAATGGTCAATACTGACACTTTAAAAGCCAACCCAAAACTAGGTAAAGCTCTAGTAGGTGCATGGTACGAAATCATGCAAAAGATGCAAGTAAACAGCCCGGAATCTGTGGCTGCTCGTACTTACATGGGTCTGGCTTCGGGCACGGATCTAAAAGGTTATGATGACCAACTTGCTAGTACTGAAATGTTTTATACCCCCGAACAGGCCCTCGAACTGGTGAACAGTAAAAAGTTAATCACTACCATGACATCTGTTGCAGAATTCTCTTTTAAGCATGGCTTATTAGGTGAAGGAGCACCCAGTGCTGGCTTTATTGGTATCGAAACCCCTGCTGGCGTTTTTGGTGACAAGGCCAACATCAAGCTACGTTTTGACCCTACCTATATGCAAATGGCCGCAGACCGTAAACTGTAATCAATTAACTAACATTGTTTACGGATCACTTTGCGCATTAATGGGATACCAAATTGAAAAGACTCACTACCTATATACCCAAACCGGCAGCGAATTTGTTCCTAGGGTTTTTGCCCTTTGTACTGTTGATCATGCTGTATGCGGCAGGTTCCAATAGCCGATTGGCAGAAAACCCGAATGATAAGCTGCTACCTAGCTTCTCTAAAATGGGTGACACTATCCACCGAGTGGCAATGGAGCCGAGCAAAAGAACCGGTGAGTATATTCTATGGAAAGATACGGCAAGCAGTTTGCAACGCTTAGGTTTGGGGGTACTCATTGCCGCAAGCATTGGGCTGCTGCTAGGCATCTTGACCGGTGCATTGCCGTTGTTTAATTCGGCCTTCACGCCACTGGTTACCGTCATTTCTTTGGTGCCTCCCCTTGCGTTGTTGCCGATATTATTCATTGTAATGGGGTTAGGGGAAGTGTCTAAAGTTGCACTTATAACCATAGGTATTGCACCTATGATTGCGCGTGATGTACATCGTAGGGCGCAAGAAATACCTACGCAACAATTGGTTAAAGCGCTCACACTTGGAGCCAATAGTATGCAAATTATCATCCGTGTATTTCTACCTCAACTGTTGCCCCAATTGTTTAACGCCTTGCGTTTGGCTATGGGCGCCGCCTGGTTATTTTTGATTGCAGCTGAGGCTATCGCCTCAACTGACGGCCTGGGTTATCGGATCTTTTTGGTCAGACGCTATCTGTCCATGGACTTAATTTTGCCTTATGTGGCATGGATCACCCTGTTGGCATTTATCATTGACTGGCTACTACTCAAGCTGAATCAAAAGCTGTTTCCCTGGTTTGATGATGGAGGTAAGTCATGATTGAAGCACGCAATATATGGAAGTCATTCGGTGATGACACCATTTTAGAACATTTAAATTTCAAAGTGGATAAGGGTGAATTTATCACTATGGTAGGCACCTCTGGTTGCGGAAAAAGCACCTTGCTAAACATGTTGTTGGGCACAGTGTCCCCAAGCAGAGGTGAATTACTACTAGACGGCCAACCAATTCCAGACCAACCAAATGCAGACAGGGGCATAGTGTTTCAGCAGTATTCGGTTTTCCCACACATGACTGTGCTGGAGAATGTCATTGCGACCCGAGGGTTTCAGCAGAATGGACTCACTGGCTATTTATTTGGTGCAAAAAAACGTAAAGCGACACTCGAAGCCCAAGAAATGCTAAAGCAGGTAGGGTTAAAGCACGTTTTTAACCGCTATCCCGATGAATTATCTGGCGGCATGCGCCAGCGTTTAGCCATAGCTCAGACCTTGTTGGGTAACCCACGTATTTTGCTCTTAGATGAACCCTTTGGCTCTCTGGACCCAGGTATTCGGGCTGAAATGCATGAGTTGGTTCTGTCACTATGGAAAGCGCACAATCTTACAGTTTTCATGATCACCCATGATCTTAAAGAGGGGTTTTACCTGGGTACACGTCTTTGGGTATTGGATAAAGTGCGCCGTGATCCCTTATCCCCCAACATCTATGGCGCTAACATTACCTTCGATATACCCATTGGTCAGACCGAGAACAAGGCATATCAGGATATTAAAAATAGCCTGAATATGACTCAGTCTGTTTTACCTCAGGAATAAAATATTTATGGATCCTTTAATCAACTATAAGACCAGCATAGACGGGGCTAGTCATTGGTCTTTACAGGTACGTCGTGGTACCAATATGCGTTTAACCGATGTCTGTGGTGGCGCTAATGTAGGTATGTTGTTTTACAACCCACAAAATCTATTAGAACGTTATAACGCGCCAGATACATTGAAATGCCAACACACTTTCAAACTTACTTCGGGCAATTGTCTGTACTCAGACATGGGACGAATTTTCGCCTCGGTGATTGAAGACTCCTTGGGTTGGCATGAAACTGTGTGTGGCAACAGCGATGCTGCTTTTGTAAACAAAAAATGGGGAGCAAGAGACTACCAAACTCAGCACAATCAGTGGCAACAAAATGGCAATGATGCTTTTTTAGTGGAATTGGCCAAGTATGGCCTTGGGGAAGCAGACATGGCCGCCAACATTAACTGGTTTAACAAGGTTTCAGTTGATCATGTCGGCCGGATGCAATTTCATCCAGACCATAGCAAGGGTGGAGACCAGCTAACCTTACGTTTTGAGATGGACACCCTAGTAGTGCTGCATACCTGTCCCCACCCCTTGAGTCCAAGTGAAAAATACCCGCACAATCCAGTAGAAATTGAATTGAGCAAAAGTGCGCCTATGACTGCTGATGACGAGTGCTTGAATCACTGCGATGAAAATCAACGGGGTTTTACCAACAACGCACTTTATTTGCTTTAACAACTGGGAGAACAGAATGTCTAACCCAAACCAATTGATTGAGAGCATAAAACGCAGTGATCAAGCCAAGACAAAAACCATACTGGATGCAGGTGATTATTATATAGGAACGCTGGTACAAGGCCAGACTATGCGTATCTTGGACTTGCAGGGCAATCAGGCCGCTGATACTTTGTTTTTCTCTCAGGCCGACCCCGCCCAGCGCTACAGTGCAACTAACACAATTCGCAACCAGCAGAGTGTTTATCTGAGCACTGGTTCGACATTAATGTCGAATCGTAATCGACCTATGCTTGAGATAGTGGCAGATACTTGTGGTCGTCACGACACCCTTGCTGGAGCCTGTGCTACAGAAAGCAATACCGTACGTTATAGCCTTGATAAACGTTGCATGCATGCCTGTCGAGACAGCTGGATGTTAGCCATTGCCGAACATCCAGAATATGGGATCAGCAAAAGAGACATCAGTCACAATATTAACTTTTTTATGAATGTGCCGGTTACAGAAGAAGGAGAGTTAACCTTTGAAGACGGTATCTCAGGTGCTGGAAAATATGTTGAATTTACGGCGTTAATGGACGTAGTAGTATTGATATCCAACTGTCCACAGTTGAACAATCCATGCAACGGCTATAACCCTACGCCCGTAGAATTATTGATATGGGATAAATGACTCATTCAAGATGCAAGCAGATTTCCCCTGTGTTTTGTGGGTCACCCGAGCTCCATAGTTTATCCAACCAGAACTGGTTATTTTTCAGGATTATAAAATGTTTAAAAAAGTACTCATTGCTAATCGAGGATCGATTGCTACACGCGTAATGCGCACCTTGAGCAAGATGAAAATCCAAAGTGTCGCTGTTTATGCCACTGTTGATGCAGACAGTTTGCACGTGTCTATGGCTGATCAAGCGTTTTGCTTAGGTAACGCAACCGCAACCAGCACTTACCTTGATATAGACAAGATAATTGATATCGCCAAGCAAAATGATGTTGATGCCATCCATCCAGGTTATGGTTTTCTGAGTGAAAATCCGGAGTTTGTCAGACGTTGCGAACGGGAAAATATTGTATTTATTGGTCCAACCGCAGCGCAGATGCTGGACTTCGGTTTAAAGCACAGTGCACGAGAAATAGCCCAAACGGCGAATGTGCCCTTATTGCCTGGCACAGGCTTGTTGGACAGCATAGAAGATGCTTATCAGCAAGCTGAGGGAATTGGCTATCCGGTGATGTTAAAAAGCACCGCTGGAGGTGGTGGTATTGGCATGCAGCTTTGTCATAACGTCGAAGAATTGACCCAATATTTCGACTCGGTTAAACGTCTGGGGCAAAGTAACTTTGCCGACGACGGAGTCTTTCTGGAGAAATATATTGGTCAGGCTAGGCATATTGAAGTACAGGCCTTTGGCGATGGCAACGGCCATGTTGTATCCTTAGGTGAGCGTGATTGCTCAAGTCAAAGACGTAATCAAAAAGTATTAGAAGAGTGTCCCGCACCCAACTTAAATCAGGATGTGCGTGAGCAATTACACAAAACCGCCGAAACTTTACTCTCATCTGTGGGTTATAGAAATGCCGGCACAGTGGAATTTATTGTGGATGCCCAAACACAAGCCTTCTATTTTCTGGAAGTCAATACTCGACTACAGGTTGAACATGGCGTTACCGAAGAAGTTTATCAGGTCGACCTGGTAGAATGGATGGTAAAACAATACCACAACTTCGCAAAACGCTGTGCCCAAAAGGTCACGCTATTCAGGTTCGAATATATGCAGAAGATCCGTATTTAAACTTTACTCCCTGCCCTGGTATTTTCACTCAGGTTGAGTTCCCCGTAGCTAAGCATATTCGTGTTGAACACTGGCTTATTCCCGGGATAGAAGTTGCCAGTAATTTTGACCCCATGTTAGCCAAACTGATCACCTACGGAACGGATCGAAATGATGCGCTAGGTCATCTTGAACAGGCGTTGTTGAATACCCACTTGTACGGCAACCAAACTAATCTTAGCTACTTACTTGCTCTGTGTCGCGATAGCAAATTACGGGATGGAAAAATCACTACCCGTTATTTAAACGATTTCCGCTTTCACCCTAAACGTATTGACGTTAAAAAAGGCGGCACTATGACCACAGTACAGGATTTACCGGGTCGACAGGGCTATTGGGATGTGGGCGTACCGCCATCGGGCCCCTTTGACAGCTACTCATTTGCATTGGCAAATCGTTTACTGGGCAACGAAGATAATGCCGCAGGTTTGGAAATCACCTTAGATGGTCCTGACCTGCTGTTTAGCTGCATTACTTCTATCGTACTCGGTGGTGCCCCTGTAGACGCCAAACTAGACGGTATCGCTATCTCACCGTGGCAAATCATTGCTATTGCTGCGGGACAAACCTTACGTATTGGCAAGATCATTCAAGCGGGTGCCAGAGCGTATTTATGTATTCAGGGAGGTATACAATGTCCTGAATATCTGGGTTCACGAGCCACCTTTACCTTAGGTCAGTTCGGTGGTCATAACGGCAGAGCTTTGCGCACTGGAGATGCGTTAATGCTGGCTGATAATACAGATATCTCTGTCATCGAGGAGCAAGAGATCACCCCCGAACTGCTTCCTGCCATCTCCAACCAATGGCAAGTGCGAGTGATTTATGGTCCCCATGGCGCGCCCGACTTTTTTACCCCAGATGATATAACTAGTTTTTTTAGTATTGAATGGAAAGTGCATTACAATTCAAGCCGCACTGGGGTCAGATTAAACGGCCCTAAACCTCAATGGGCGCGCAAAACCGGTGGAGAAGCGGGTCTGCACCCTTCTAATATTCACGACAACGCCTATGCCTTTGGCACCATAGATTTTACCGGTGATATGCCGGTGATCCTTGGTCCAGACGGCCCATCATTAGGTGGTTTTGTTTGCCCCGCGACGGTTATAAAGGCCGATTTGTGGAAACTCGGACAACTCAAAGCTGGTGATACAGTCCGCTTTATCTGTGTGGATTTAGACACGGCTCATCAATTGGATCGGGCTCAACAACAGAGTATTAAAACCCTAATTCCCAATATCGTTGACTGGCATAGCAGTGCAATCACCAGTCCTATTTTAGAAAGCTTAAACGCCTGCGACTTTGGTGATGATATTCTTTATCGTGCGGCCGGTGATCAATTTTTGTTGGTGGAATACGGCGAGCTTAAGTTAGATTTAGCCCTGCGTTTTCGGGTACACGCATTATTAGGTTGGTTAAAGCAGCACCCGCTGCCAGGGTTAAAAGAACTCACCCCTGGCATTCGTTCCTTACAAATTCATTTTGATCCAAATCAATTGGGTCACGCTCAAATTATTGCCCATCTGAACGTTGCGGAAAAACAAATTTACAAAGAATTGAACAAGTTAACCGTATCCTCGCGCATCGTGCACATCCCCTTGTCCTGGGACGATGAAGTGTGTCATCTGGCGATCGAAAAATACACTCAATCAGTGCGCGAAAACGCCCCTTGGTGCCCTTCCAATCTTGAGTTTATTCGCCGTGCAAATGGATTAGAAGATATAGCCGCGGTGAAAAAAATTGTATTTGATGCGTCTTATTTAGTGATGGGCTTGGGAGATGTGTATTTGGGTGCGCCCGTGGCGGTTCCAGTTGATCCCAGACACCGACTGGTTACCACAAAATATAATCCCGCACGCACCTGGACCGCTGAAAACTCAGTAGGTATAGGAGGCACTTACATGTGCGTATATGGCATGGAGGGACCAGGCGGTTACCAGTTTGTGGGTCGAACGTTGCAAATGTGGAATCGTTACCAGAAAACCAAAGAATTTAGTCAACCCTGGTTATTACGTTTTTTTGATCAGGTGCGCTTTTATGAAGTCACCCATGATGAACTTGAAGTGATACGCAAAGACTTTCCCAAAGGTCAATACCCGTTAAAAATAGAACAAACTGAATTTAATTTGGGTGAATACATGCAGTTTAAACAGGACAATGCTGAGTCTATCGATGAGTTTATCAGTGTGAGAGATCAAGCTTTTGCCAATGAATTGGCTCAATGGCATGCCACTGGACAGTTTAACTACGAACCCCGTGAAGATATTCAAGTGGAAACCACACAGGAGTGGTCAGACGATAGCCAGGTAATCGAAAGTCCGGTAGCAGGGAGTTTATGGAAAACCGACATTAGTCTTGGCCAAAAAGTGCTAAAAGGTCAGGCACTGGCCATTTTGGAGTCGATGAAAATGGAAATTCCATTATCGGCTCCCTGCACCGGAACCGTCACTCATATATTGTTAAAAGACGGGCAACGAATTCAACAAGGCCAAACCTTATTTGTGATGGAGACAGAACAATGAAACTATCCTCAACTATCCCCCCTGATATGGAAATTAACACGTTGCGTCAGGCATACCTGCAGGGTGAGTTAAGCCCTGAAGCGGTTTTTACGCAAATTGCCCAACAAGCAGAACATTATGAAGCTCAAAATATCTGGATCTACCGCTTGAGTTCTGAACAATTGCAGCCCTATTTTGCCAGACTGGCAACTATGGATCCTAAGGATTACCCTTTGTGGGGCATTCCCTTTGCCATCAAAGACAACATCGATTTAGCAGGTGTTCGCACCACTGCAGGTTGTGAACCTTTCGCTTACGTTGCCGAAACCTCTGCGACTATCGTTCAAAAACTGATTGATGCCGGTGCCGTACCTGTGGGTAAAACCAATTTAGACCAATTCGCTACAGGCCTTAACGGCACGCGTTCTGCTTGGGGAGCCTGTTTAAACAGCGTTGATACGAATTACATCAGTGGTGGTTCAAGCTCTGGCTCGGCGGTCGCCGTAGCTCTGGGTTTAGCCAGCTTTAGCTTGGGTACAGATACCGCCGGTTCTGGCCGGGTGCCCGCAGCATTTAACCATCTAGTAGGTTTAAAGCCAACCTGTGGATTGTTATCGGCGGCAGGTGTGGTGCCTGCCTGCAAAAGCTTAGACACAGCCAGTATCTTCGCTAAAACAGGCGCAGATGCCAATACCGTTTTGGCCTGCGCTGAAGGCTTTGATGAGACGGATCCCTATAGCCGAGCCAATACCTTTTCCAATAGTAGTCGTTACTTTGGTCAACGCCAAGGTGCACTCACTATTGGCCTTATTCCCGAACAGCAATTGCAGTTTTTCGGCGATGAACAATATAAAAAGGCCTATCAACAGTGTATTGCCCGCTTAGCAGGATCAGATGTTGAGTTGGTTGAAATTGATTATGCACCCTTTAATGAAGCGGCTCTTTTGTTATACGAAGGGCCTTGGGTATCCGAAAGGTTTATCGCCACCGAGTCTATATTAACCAATCATCCAGATGCGATGCATTCTGTGGTGAAAGATATCGTGAGACAAGGTGAAGCTCCTCGCGCCACAGAGTTATTCAAGGCACAATACCGTTTGGCGGCTTTAAAGCAAAAGTGTGTCCAACAACTTAATAAAATTGATTGTTTACTTACTCCTACAGCTGGCCGTTTATTTACCGTTGACGAGATGCTGGAAAAACCGATAGAACGCAATAGTCAATTGGGTTATTACACCAATTTTATGAATTTGTTAGACATGGCCGCACTGGCAGTGCCCACCAGCAAAACCGAAGCGGGTTTACCTTTTGGTATCACCTTGGCGAGCCATGCTTTTACTGACAGGGCGTTGTTATCCATTGCAGAAAGAATTAAGCCCTTTATTCAACTTGGTGAGCTAGCTAACCAAAAAACAGTTAAGCAAACTGACACAATCGAGGTGCTTGTATGTGGTGCCCATTTAACCGACATGCCGCTAAACTGGCAACTAACTGAGCGCGGAGCCAAATTAAAACAAACCACTCGCACCGCCGCTACTTATCGGCTTTACGCACTAACGGGTTCTGCTCAAGGTAAACCTGGCTTAGTCGCTGATCACCAAACCGGCGCGCAAATCGAAGTAGAAGTATGGCAAATACCATCCAGCGAATTCGGTAGTTTTGTGGCTGACATTCCTTCACCTTTAGGCATCGGGAAAGTGCAACTTGAGGATGGTCAGATGGTCAGTGGTTTTATTTGCGAGCCCTTTGGCTTGCAAGGTGCAAAAGACATTACTTCGCTTGGAGGATGGCGAAATTATCAGCATAGTTTAAACAATTAATTACGGAGAAAATGGTAACGAAGCGCCTATATGGCGCTTCTTATTAACATCTATACCCGTCATCCTTGAAACTGCACTCATTCGCCCCAATCACTTAGCGGACTAAGCTCATGGGGTCTCATTCGTTTGCCGCCGCCATGCAGTTCCAATGATTTTGGGTATAAATGGTTTGTGAACCACTCGCTTAAAAGCTATAACTCACTGCGCCGACTACTGCCGCTTCTGCCGCTGGACCAAACAAATCTTCCCCTGCACTAGATGAGTCGTTGTACGACAAGGTAAACGCAAAATCTTCATAAGCGTAAGTTACTCCCACATCGTAATATCTATAGCTATCACCAAAAACATCGTCTAAGTCGTAATGACCGACCATAAACCCAACGCTAAACTCCTCGTTAATATCAAAACCATAACTGTATTCGTAACGAATACCTGTTTCATCAGCAGCAAATGCATCATTTGAGTAGCCAACGGTTAGCGCACCATATGCAAACCCGTAGTTAATGATCAGTTCGTTGTAATCCAAATCAACCTCTGCACCTGGGTAGATATAGCGGATTAAAGTTGCAGATAACAGATGACCAGTGGCCACTTCTTTTTCATAACCAACAAATAAGTCAATCTCTATGGAAACGTCTAAATCATCTGGATCTGTGTTTTCAACAAAATCAACGTTTGATAAAAAAGTACCGGCAGAAAAACCGGATTCATCGATGTACACCCCAGTAAATTGAAGGGTCGGTTCTTCCAAAGTTTGTGACACTCCATACAGACGATAGTCACTTGCCAGCGTTACGCTAACATCAAATTCAGCGAATGCATTTGCAGAAAATACCAACGGCAAGCCTAGCAATGCAGTGTGAAAGGCAGAACGATTGAATGTTTTAGACATATTTAATGACCTCATATTTTTAGTTTTACACAAAGAGTACCCTTGGCTGCGCCAATCAAGTCTCCCGGGCTTTTATCCCGCCGTGTAACCTAAATCAATGGTCATTAACTAAGGTCGTGAGCTCTCGGTCCAGACACGATTCTTACGTCGCCGGAACCCTAGTTCACTATTTTAAATTGTAGATCCGCGACAGTTAAGGGTACGGACATATACTAATAGGCACAAAGTTTGCCAATTCTTTTATTTATTTAAATTTACTTATAAATCAATGAGATAATATATTATATTGTATGGAATGATTCAAAATTCACCTTAGTGCATCTTTAATATGCACCAGAATATTTCAAAACGCACCAAAATAGGCATATCCATTCTTGTCACGGTTAATTGTTAGGATGGATTGGTATTAATGAGGTTGTTGATGTTGTTCATAAATATTCATGTCGGATGAACGGTTAGCATACTACCCAGTATAGGGTCGATGAATAAAAGCTATACCCAAAATCATTGGAACTGCATGGAATGAGACCCCATGAGCTTAGTCCGCTAAGTGATTGGGGCGAATGAGTGCAGCCAACAAACAGGCAGTTTCAAGGATGACGGGTATACAATAGTTTGATACATTTTACTTTGGCTGGCGTATCGTAATACATTCCTAATGCCCCCATATTCAATCTTACTGTTAAATTTAAGAGAGACATACTTTGCAATCCCCTAAAACCAGCACCGTTATGAGATGGCTATTTGGCCAACTTCGTCCTTATAAATCAAAAGTGGCTTTTGCCATCTCAGCATTAATTGTAGGCGCGGCGTCTTGGCTGTTATTAGGCCAAGGTATTAAAGCGGTGGTGGATGATGGTTTTATTGCTAGCAACGCTGACAAGTTAGATCAAACTATGTTCATGGTTATGGGTATTGCACTTGTAGGCAGTATCGCTGCTTATTTCCGATTTTATTGGATGATTTGGCTGGGTGAAAGAGTTAGCGCAGACATTCGGCAAAATGTGTATGGGCATTTGTTGACGCTATCACCTGCTTTTTTTGCTAAAACCCGTACTGGAGAAGTGATTTCTCGTTTTACCGCAGACACTACATTATTACAGTCTGTGGTGGGAATGGGTTTATCTATGGGGTTACGCTCATGCATTACCTTTATCGGTGCATTATTATTGATGCTTTTTTCAAGCCCAATGTTGACCTTGTATGTACTCATTGCGGTGCCAATAGTATTACTGCCGATTAGAGTTTTTGGTGCCAAAGTCAGGTTACACTCCAAAAATAGTCAAGATAAGGTCGCAGATGTGGGCGCTTATGTAGATGAAACCCTACATGAAATCCATACTGTGCAAGCTTACTCCCATGAAGAAATAGACAAAACACTGTTTCAATCTCGTATCGAGGGCGTGATGGCGGCGGCGCAATTACGCATCAAATTCCGTGCTTTGCTGGTGGCTTGCATTATGGCTATTAGCATTATTGCTATTACATTAGTGGCATGGGTAGGTGCACAGCAGGTATTAATCGGTGAACTGAGTGCGGGTGAATTAACTGCATTTATGTTTTACGCTGTGATGGCGGGCGGCGCTGTGGCCACAATTAGTGAAGTGATTGGTGAAGTTCAAAAAGCGGCGGGTGCCAGTGAGCGTTTAATGGAGCTGCTGAACACTCAAACCAGTATTAAGTCGCCGGTATCTGCCATTGGCTTGCCAAATAAAGTCAGTGGTGAAATTGAGCTACAAAATGTAAATTTTTATTACCCTCAAGCCGAAACTATTACTGTGATAAAAGACCTGAATTTGAAAATTAAAAGTGGTGAGCGTGTCGCTTTGGTAGGGCCAAGCGGGGCGGGTAAGTCTACGTTATTTCAATTATTGTTGCTCAGCAGTGGTCAGATAGCATTAGAAAACAAAGACATAAAGTTGCTGGATGTCTCTGCGTTACGCGAGCAATTTGCCTTGGTGCCTCAAGAATCAGTGATATTTGCCAGTAGTGTGAAAGATAATATTGGCTATGGCCGCACCAATGCCAGTCAAATAGACATTGAAAACGCCGCAAAAGCGGCTCGTGCGCATGACTTTATTAGCGAGTTACCAGAGGGTTATCAAACTAATTTAGGTGAACGAGGTGTGCGTTTATCTGGCGGTCAAAAACAGCGTGTTGCGATTGCTAGAGCTATCTTGGCTGACAGGCCAATCTTGCTGCTAGATGAAGCCACCAGTTCTTTGGATGCATCCAACGAACAGCACGTTAAGTTAGCACTGGAAGAGTTGATGAAAGACAAAACCACCTTGATTATTGCCCATAGACTCGCAACGGTTATCAACGCAGACAGGATAGTGGTGATGGACAAAGGTGAGATAGTGGCCATTGGCACTCATCAAGAATTGTTGGCAGGTAATGCCTTGTATCGTGAATTTGCAGAGTTGCAGTTGGTGAGTTAGGGGCAGTTGTGAGCTTCTAGCTACGAGTTTCGAGTGAACAGATAAAAGATAAAAGGTATAGTGATTTATGAAAATTGCGCAGGTAGGTGAGGACGTTCTTAGAACTAAAGCTAAGCAGGTTGAGCAGTCTGAGTTTAATCAGCAGTCACTGATTACATTTATCGATGAGCTATTGGTGACTATGCTTGAGGCTGAGGGCATTGGTATTGCTGCGCCGCAAGTTTTTGACCCTAGAGCGATTATGA
Organism: Paraglaciecola arctica; assembly: GCA_003232445.1. Lineage (GTDB taxonomy): Bacteria > Pseudomonadota > Gammaproteobacteria > Enterobacterales > Alteromonadaceae > Paraglaciecola > Paraglaciecola arctica_A. The sequence goes on along the minus strand of QIJM01000598.1, from coordinate 9,213 downwards.
TTATTGCTTCTCGGCCTAATCCACGTTACCCCGACGCTCCAGATATGCAGCCTTTGGTATTGGTTAATCCTGTGATTAAACAAAGTAGTGAAAACAAGGTCTGGGAGTGGGAAGGGTGTTTATCCGTGCCGGGTTTACGCGGGCATATTGAACGGCCAGACTCGGTTGATGTGGCATATTTGGATAGAGAAGGTAAAGCTCAAAATATTAAATTTGATGGTTTTGTTGCGCGTATTTTTTTACATGAGTTTGATCATTTAATGGGTAAAACGTGGCTCGATCATATTACTAATACTGAAAACATCATGGCAAACGATGTCTGGGTGGCGAAATTTGCTTATCAATTTTTAACAAGTCGGTTAGCATAAAGCCCCAGATCAACAAGTTCTAAAACTTTTTGGATATTAATTTTGGTTTCTCTCATGTCATTTAAAACAATGTTTATAGCAACGGGCCTAAGTGCCGTGGCTATTTTTTCTCATGCACAGGAAGTCCAAACTCCTGACCCTATTGCCTTTCATCAGTGTATCGAGCGCTTACAACAACTAGCGCGTCACGCGGGGGTGTCTGAAAACACCACCGTAGACATTCTAGGGCAAGTGAAACCTTTACCAAAAATTTTAGGTTACGACCGCAATCAACCAGAATTTGTACAGACTTTTACTGGCTACTTTTCAAAACGAGTGACTGACTGGCGCGTTAATAAAGGTCGTGAAAAATTGGCAGAGCATCGTGAGTTTTTATTCAAACTTACCCAGCAGTATGGCGTACCAGCGCATTACCTGATTTCTTTCTGGGGGCTAGAAACTAATTTTGGTGGCATTAAAGGTAAAATCCCCACTATCGCTGCTTTGACAACGCTGGCTTGTGACCAGCGCAGAAGCGCCTATTTTTCTGCAGAACTTGTACAGGCTTTATTGTTGCTTGAGCGTGAAGGCCTAGATCATAAAAATATGATTGGCTCTTGGGCTGGCGCAATGGGGCACACCCAATTTATGCCAACTGCCTATATGAAATACGCCAAAGATGGCGATGCAGATGGCAAAGTTGACTTATGGAACAATGAATTAGATGCACTGGCATCTGCGGCGCACTTTTTGCAAAACTTGGGCTGGGAAACCGGTTTTAGGTGGGGCAGAGAGGTCTTATTGCCCGAAGGTTTTAACTATCAATTAGCCGGTAAATCACAACCTCAACCTTTGTCTTTTTGGTCACAGCAACAAGTGACTCAAGTTAGTGGCAAAACGTTAGGTGATAGTGACTTAAAAGCAGCATTGCTTATCCCTGCTGGACACACTGGATCTGCGTTTATGGTTTACCCCAATTTTGATGTGATTTTGCGTTGGAACAATTCCGAATATTACGGCATAGCAGTAGGTCACTTGGCGGACCGGATTACAGGGCAAGGTACTTTATCAAAACCTCTACCAGAATTACCCCATTACACATTGGCCGAAATGCAGCAATTTCAAGAAAAGCTTAATCAGTTAGGTTTTGATGTAGGTGAAGCTGACGGAATTTTAGGCCCTGCCACACGTAAAGGTGTGCGTGGATTTCAAGTGTCTGTTGGTTTGATTGCTGATGGTTATCCGTCAAAAGAAACGGTTGAAGCAGTGATGAATACGGCTTTGAATATCGAGCAGGAAATCAATAGTTGAGGATTTGCTAAGTAGATACCCGTCACTATTCAAAAGAGAGAAAAAATGCCCAGAAATACAAGTGTCACCCTCGGTAAACATTTTGATGATATTTATTGAAGGTAAGGTAAAAGAAGGGCGTTACGGCTCCAAACTCAACTATCATTAGATCAACTTAGCAGAGCGAAGACTTAAAAATAAATGAGTTACGAGTTTAAATTAACTCTGCCCCTGTTATTATTTCACGTACCGTTGTATCTAAAATTCAGTCTCATCGGCATTCTTCTTTCATCACGCAGTATCACAGAGTAATCCTTTGAATACGTATGTAGGTATCTAGAAAATGCTAAGTGTTTAATCTATGCTCAACCTCGTTTACAAAGCAGTAACAAATAAGCAACAAAATATAAAGCTAACGATCGCTAACGAGGGACACATGAAACCTAATTTATCTTTAAGAAAAATCTTACAGAAATCAACCATTATTAGTATCTTCTTATTCAGTCAATTTTCGGCAGCAGACACCATATTGCACGCTTTTAATTGGACTTATAATGACGTGGCTTCGAAAGCACAAGAGATTGCGGATTTAGGTTACAAAAAAGTACTCGTCTCACCTGCATACAAATCATCAGGCAATGAATGGTGGGCACGTTATCAACCGCAAGATTTAAGAGTCATTCATAGCCCTTTAGGCGACACTAATGACTTTAAAGATATGGTCAATGCATTAAATGCTCAAGGAGTCGAAACTTACGCTGATATCGTATTAAACCACATGGCGAATGAATCATATAAGCGCTCTGACTTAAATTATCCAGGTACTGAAGTACTTGCTACATATGCTGCTGACAGCACTTATTACGATTCAATTAAGTTATTTGGCGATCTGCAAAACGGTAGTTTCTCCGCTGGGGACTTTAACCCTGCTGGATGTATCACTGATTGGGGCAACCCCGGTCACGTACAATATTGGCGACTTTGTGGTGGCAATGGCGATGTCGGTTTACCTGATTTAGATCCTAATAATTGGGTGGTTTCACAGCAACAAGCGTATTTACAAGCATTAAAAATGATTGGCGTTACTGGCTTTCGTGTTGATGCCGCAAAACATATGAGTAACTATCACATTAATGCGGTATTTAATAATGACATCACAAGTGGCATGCATGTTTTTGGCGAAATCATTACCTCGGGTGGCGCTGGTGACAATAGCTACGACAGTTTCCTTGCACCATACCTGAATAACACAGGCCATAACGCCTATGATTTCCCATTATTTGCCTCACTACGCAGCGCACTGGATTTTGGCGGTTCAATGAGCCTGCTTGTTGACCCGGGAGCATATGGACAAGCATTGCCAAACGATAAAGCCATAACGTTTTCGATAACACATGATATTCCAAGCAATGAAGGTTTCAGATATCAAATACTTCATCCTGAAAATGAAACATTAGCTAATGCTTACATTTTGGGGCGTGATGGTGGCACCCCAATGATTTACTCAGATAATAACGAAAGTAATGACGGCAGCCGCTGGGTTGATTTATATAAACGCCCCGATATTGTCGGCATGGTAAAATTTCATAACGCCACACAAGGCCGTGGTATGCAAGTCATGAACTTCAACGACTGTATTATATTGTTCAAACGCGACCATATTGGTGTGGTGGGTATTAACAAATGTGATAGTGGCCAAGATGTTTGGATTAACACCGCAGAGCATAATTTATGGTGGTATAACAACTATCGCGACGTAGTTGAAGGTGTTGATGTGCAAAACATTAACAGCCAATGGCATAAATTTTATTTACCCGGTCGTAAAGCTAGAATGTGGCTAATCGAATAAAAAACCTAAACAACTTGGGGGCAAGTTACTTGAAAAATAGCGTTATTGAGCGATCGGTTTCATGTTATTACGCACCCAACAAAAATACAGCATTAACATCTGCATCTGTTGTTCATTGATTAGAATAGGGATAGCGTTTATTAATACCTTTTAGCCACAGTGGGGAATTGATTATGGATGTTCTGGCGCCAGATTTCCTGCGCGATCAAGTAATAGAGTCGTTACGCAAGGCAACTGAAAATATTCTTAGCAAGTTGGTGCTGATTTATTGGTTGTCGGTGACGGTACTGTAAAATTGCCGTAGAAAGCCCTAATCCAACTGTAAATCAGAGTGTTTTTTAGACCCTCAGTCCTTCCAGCATAGTCGTCATAACTGCCGTGGTGAGATTTTGCATTTCGGCAGGCAAGGAAACCACGGCTTCAACATGCTCACCCGCGAACAACATGGATAATCCATGAATACTAGACCAGGCAGTTAGCGCCATAAGCTCTACATCTACAGCTTTGAATACCCCCTGAGCCTGACCTTCTTGAATAATAATTTTCAGGCTATCAAAGGCAAAGTCACCAGATTTTCTAAGGTTTGGATAGGTGTCATCACACGGCAGTACATTGCCAAACATCAACTGAATGCATTGTGGGTTACTGATTACAAGTTTCATGTAGCAGTGACCGGCTTCCAGTAATTGCTGCGCAGGGTTATCTGGATACAAGGCTGCGGCCTTGGATATTTCGGCAGCCAGTTCATCGAAGCCAATAGCCGCGATACCGGCAAGCAGACTTTCTTTGTCTTTAAAGTGCCGGTATGGCGCGGTATGACTGACACCGACCTTCTTTGCGACCTCTCGCAGGCTGAGTGAAGTGATGCTGTTTTCTTCCATCAGCTGACGCGCTGCAACTAATATCTCCTGGCGTAGGTCACCGTGGTGATAAGGTTTTGCGGCGGTTTTTTTGATTATTTCTGAACGAGCAGTCATAAAGTGATTATACCACAGCGGCTTTTATGTTGACACCGTATACATTAATGTATACGGTGTCAACATAAATGAGCAAAACAGAGGTGGCTTTAAGCTACGAGTGACAATGAATTTTAGAAATACAAGTATCTGCAGAGGACTGCAAACCGTCGCAGTGGCGTTGGCATTATCAATGTTAGTGGCTCCACAACTATGGGCAGAATCATCGCCGGCAATAGCGGTTACAGTAATCCAGGTAAAATATGAGCAGCGCAATCAACTAATCAAAAATAGTGGCAGAATAAGTCAAAAAAACGAAATGCGTCTTGCCTTTAAAACTGCCGGCTTGATAGCGGAAATTACTGCAGAAGAGGGTGATGAGGTGGTTTCCGGACAGATTTTAGCTAGCCTGGATCTCGAGGAAATTGAAGCACAACAAAAACTCGCCGCTTCCAATTATAAAAAAGCTGCTATTGATCTGGAAAGATTTACCAAACTGCATGCAGAAAAGCTGGTGTCCTTGCAAGTAAAGCAAAATGCTCAATCAACCAAAGATAGTGCTGCTGCCGAATTGCAAATTGTTAATTTCAACAAGAAGCTATCCATTATTCGGGCTCCTGTTGATGGTCGCATTCTTAAACGATATGTTGAATCCAACGAGCTGATTCAGGCTGGTCTGCCGGCATTTTTGCTGGCATCAAAAAACCAAGGTTCTGTAGTAAGGGTGGGCTTGATTGATCAGGATGTAGTTAAGGTAACAGTCGGTGACCCCGCCGATGTTTTTCTGGATGCCTACCCGAGTTTGGTGTTTACTGGCACGGTATCGGAGATCGCAATGAGTACCGATTCCCGCGCCGGTACATTTGAGGTTGAAGTGCTAGTGGCTGATCAGGGCTACTCGCTGCGTTCAGGTTTGATTGCCAGGGTGGAAATCAAACCGCTATCAAGTAACGCACGCTTTTATATCCCTATTGAATCTGTATTTAAAGCTGAGAATGGGTCTGCAACAGTTTTTGTTCTCGATAAAGAGACCAATACAGCTAATGAAGTCAGTATAGAAATAGTCGCATTTTTTCTAGATGAAATTGCAGTGCGCGGTGATCTCAAGGTATCTGACTGGATTATCAAACTCGGTGCGCCCTATCTTAGGGACGGTATCGCGGTGTCTGTAGTTGACCGCAGCAACTACTAATCAGAACCTTTTTCAAGTTTTTAACTTAGTGTAAATTTATTTATGAAACTACCAGTTACTGCAATTACCAATCACCAGTTCACGCTAATTGTTGTCGCTCTTCTAACCCTGTTGGGAGTGCTGTCATTTCAAACTATGCCGCGCTCTGAAGACCCGCAGTTTGATTTCCCGATGGTGATGGTCACGGTATCCTACCCTGGAACCAGTCCGCTTGATATGGAAAGGTTAGTTACTGACCCGATTGAAGAGGAAATTAATGAACTGGAAGATATCCGGGATATTAAAACCCGAATTATGGACGGTGTCACACTCGTTGAAGTGGAGTTTGATTTTAGTGTAGACCCGGATGAAAAATATGATGATGTCATTCAGGCGATGGCGAAAATTCGTCCTGATTTGCCGTCACAAATTGCAAATATAGACATACAGCAAGCATCACCGACAGATGTTAATGTGCTCCAGATTGCGTTATTGTCAGATACCAGCAGTTACCGCGATATGCGCTATCAGGCGGAGCGGCTGGAGAAAATATTTACCCGAATTTCAGGAGTCAAACGAGCCTCTGCATTGGCATTCCCTGAGCAGCAAGTGCAAGTAACGGCAGATATGCCAGCCATGCGCGAGCTGGGTTTGCCTTTGGCGGTGTTACAAAACAGCCTGTCCGGGGCGGCTAGTAATGTACCCGGGGGCTTTATAGATGCCGGCAGTAAACGCTTCTCGGTTAAAACTTCCGGTGATTATCAAAGCCTGGATGAAATCAGGCGAACGACTTTGCGCCTCTCAACTGAAACGATAATTCATGTAGAGGATATAGCCGATGTTGAACTGGTAGATGCTGAGCCTACCTACCTGGGGCGATTTAATGGTAAGCGAGCCGTTTTCATTGTGGTAGAGCAGCGCCAAGGTAGCAATATTTTTGCGGTGTTGGCTGAGCTTAAAAGACAACTCGAATCGTTCAGTGATGATTTGCCCGACAATATGACTACGGCTATTGTTTTTGATCAATCCCAGAGTGTAGAAAAGCAAGTAAACGGTTTTTTTATCAATCTTCTTCAAGGCTTGATATTGGTAGGGCTTATTATATTAATTTCCTTAGGTATCAGGTCAGCAAGTATTATTCTACTGGCAATCCCGATATCCATGTTAATTGGTATTGCCGGGCTGGATTTATTCGGCTTTGGGCTACAGCAAATGTCAATCGTCGGACTGGTTATAGCGCTTGGCTTGCTGGTTGATAATGCGATAGTTGTAACCGAATCTATTGGACAAAAAATAAGACTGGGTTTGCACCCTATAAAAGCGGCGGCCAGTGGTACAGGGCAGGTGGCATGGGCTATCGCTAGTGGTACGCTAACCACGATATTAGCATTTTTCCCAATGTTGATGATGCAAAGTGATGTGGGTAGTTTTATGCGCTCTTTGCCGGTCACGGTGGTACTAGTATTGACGGCATCTTTTTTTATTGCAGTAACACTTGTTCCGTTGATGGCTAGCCGTATGTTTAAACAGCGGAATGCTGGCGCAGCTGGCAGTGGTCGTAATATTGTTCAAAAACAACTTGAGATGCTTTCCAGTCAACGCTATGGATCTGCGCTGAGGTTGACCCTGAAGTATCCGCTTCGGGTGTTGCTAATTTCTCTGGTTTTATTTGTTGGCAGTTTGGCGTTATTTCCTAAAGTCGGAGTGAGCCTGTTTCCTATGGCTGAAAAACCCCAGTTGTTGGTGAATATAGAGCTACCAGAAAGCAGCAGTTTTTATGCAACCCAAGAACTAGCTGCATCAATTGATGAGCAAGTTCGCAGCTATCCACAGGTTAAAGCCGTGGCGGCTAATATCGGTAGAGAAAACCCGAGTATTTACTATAACGAATTTCCCGGAGGCGAGGCTGCCAACAAAGCCCAATTATTTGTCATTTTGAACGAGTTGACCCGTTCGGAGTTACAGCAGTTGGTGAATAAGCTTAGGCGTGACTTTGCAAAAACACCCGGTGCTAAAGTAAAAGTGAAGGAATTTCAGCAAGGCCCGCCTATTGGCGCACCCATTGAGATTCGTGTGCTGGGCGACGACCTCAAGTCCTTGCAACAGGCCGCTGCTGATATAGAGCAAATAATAGTAACTACAACCGGCACGGTTAATGTCGACAATCCAATGAGTCGCCCCAAGCTGGATATGGAAATCAATATCCAGTATGACAAGGCCGCACTGCTGAATGTATCTATTAGCAGTATTGACGAGGTTATCAGAACCAGCTTGGTAGGTAGTGGAGTCGGTAGTTATCGGGATGAAAACGGGGATGATTACGACATTGTAATTCGGCTTAATAGCGCGGCCACACCAAATATTGATAACTTGTATGACTTGCTGGTGATGGCCAATGATGGCTCTTTCGTACCACTGAAACAATTAATCAGCACCAAGTTACAAACGGTTCCATCCCAGTTGCAGCACTATTTCCTTGAGCGTAGTGTCTCGGTAACCGCCGACACCCGTGCTGGTTATTTAACTTCCGATGTCACTAATAAAATTACCGAACGGCTGGAAAAACTGCAACTTCCAGCCGGCATAAGGTATGCCGTAGCGGGCGAACAAGGCTCCAGAGATTCATCTTTTACCGGATTGCTCAAGGCATTGTTAATCTCACTGCTAGGTATTTTTGCAGTCTTGGTATTACAGTTTCGCTCTTTCTCCCAACCTGTAATCGTCTTTGCTTCCATACCTTTTTCCTTTACCGGGGCGGTTCTGGCATTGCTGGCATTTGGGTTTTCATTCTCGGTTATGGCTTTTATCGGCTTGGCAAGCCTGATGGGTATAGTCGTTAATAACTCTATTATTCTAGTAGACACTGCCAATCAGTTGGTGCGCAAAGGAGAACGCGTGCACGATGCCATTATTAACGCCGCGCAATCGCGGTTAACCCCGATTATTTTGACAACCCTAACCACCATTGGCGGGCTGCTACCGCTAACGCTGAGTAATAGTAGCTTGTGGACTCCTCTGGGCTTGGTGATTATTGGCGGGATGTTGGTTTCAACCGTGGTGACTTTGTTTATTGTGCCAGCCTTGTACTTGTTGATAAGCGGCCGTAACAAAGCCTCTACTTTAGTCTAAGGAGCATTCAGCCAATAGGCACAGCAGAAAAGTATTCACGACTTTGCTTTGGGTAAAAACCCGTGATTAATAGGTCAATGGGAGGTCAATGGAGTCCAGGAGGTCAATGGGATCAGAGACCCATTGATTCCCTACAGCGTCATTTGCAACTGGTGGTGGGGGGGCTTTTCTTAATTTACAAAATAGTACAGGAAATATGCTTGATGTTGTAGGTGTCGTTAGTACTGTGGATACTTTATCCAAAAAATAAGGGTTGTTAGATTTGAATATTAAGATTTTACTATTTTTATGTGGGGTAGTTATTTTTGGTTACCTAGCAATTAAGCAAATACTTTTTAATGATCCTGAGGAATATATATATCAGATTAAAGATAGGGTAGTGTATCGTCAGTTTAACGTTGAATCGCTAGGCTGTGAGAGTAATTCAAGAACTTCAGATGTCACTTGGGTGAAGGTGAAAGGAGTCAGTGA
>QIJM01000679.1 GCA_003232445.1 Paraglaciecola arctica | reverse complement strand
AAACTCGCAGAAAAACGTTATATTGAACTTGAGTCTGGTGCAGTACAGGGTGTTACCTGGAGTGATCTAAAAAAGGAGATTAAAGGCTAGAATGCCTGAGCTAGTATTTCACCCAGATGAAGCGGTAGAAGTAAAAACATCTTATCAGTGGTATCAAGAACAAGCCGATGGCTTAGGCGAAGATTTTATTCATGAGCTTGAAAGTGCGTATGAAGCTATTGATAATTTACCAGAAACATGGCCAAAATTTCAAAAAGGATTTCGAAGATTTCTTCTAAGCAAATTTCCTTTCTCTATTATTTATCGTTCAGAACAAACTCGACCTTATGTAGTAGCAGTAATGCATAATAGTAGAAAACCAGATTATTGGTTAGAACGCACATAACCAATCAATTCGATACGGAAAAACCGGGTCGCAACTACATAACATTCTGTCATTGTACGGGCGGTATACGAGACACCCTGAAATTTTAGTTTTTACGAGACTAAAATTGCTAAATAAAAATAACATTGGGCACGAAGTCAGACCCAAATTCTTAGGCTGTCCAAAAATTTTCACTCTAATTCGAACTTTGATTCAACATCCATGTTTTTATGCGATAAAAAATAATATGGCTACTTTGAGGAAACTGCCTGTAACCAACTTTAATATAATCGCATTTTTTGCCAGCCGAAGGAGTTTCTGCCAGAAAATGAAAGCTGCCATCAAATTGCTTTATATAGAAATTACGTTGATCGCGTCCCCAGTATTTTTCAGTATATTTGGCAATTTTTCTCAAGTCTTCTTGAGCCTCAATGGTGAGCTCAAATGGTTTCATTTATCACTATCGTTATCAAGCTCAGCTATAAATGCATCGTAGCTATAATCTGCCGTACCGCTTTGCTCACCTTCATTTAGCTTCTGTCTCAAGGTTTGAAGTTTTGTTTCTGTATTTTCAAGCAACCTGAGTCCTGCCCTTACTACTTCGCTTGCAGAGCCAAAACGGCCACTTTTAACCTGACCTGTTATAAAATTATCGAAGTGTTCACCCAATGTAATGCTGGTATTTTTAGCCATTTTCCGCCCCTTGAGTACCAATATATACCTAATTATGGTATCAATCCCATGGCAAGTCAATTCGAAAGAATAAAAAGAGTAGCGTCCGGCCTTGAATTACACCAAGCAAAATATCTCTAAAAAATCGAAACAAAACGCCTACATCAGCACCTGCAATCGATTCATATTAGCGAATTTAAACGGATCTTATATATCCTGCCAGAGAAAAAACGTCACCGGACACCGTGAAAATTTTCTCTTGGTGGACGTGCTAACATGGCGCATCACTGCCGGATAACCTGGATACTCACCGATTTTCTCAGGACCCAATAGTTTGCATGTGTTTTAGTGTGAAAGAGGATATAGCGCTGCAATAGCTTTGGTTTTTCCCTATAAGATAGTCCTGACATATATAATATATCACATGACTATCAGCGATTGCACATTGAAATAAGTCCTTGAGCTTGAACAATTCTTAGCGGTATTATGTGGAAAGTGAGCGTGTTATAACACGCCCGTTTTCCATCTATATAATATTAGGTTGTTAAATAAATATGACAGCATACATAGCAAATCATTGCAAAAAGAAGAAAATCTTTAAAAAAAGAGAGCAGGAATTACGTCATACTATAAAAAACGACTACTCCCAGGAAAAAATAAATAAAGCAGCCGAAAAATTACGAATAGCAAAATTAAATATTTATAAAGCAGAATTTTCTAAAAATTCAGTTTTACCAGCCAGCAACTATGTTCCAGGTGTTAATGCATTAAAATGGGAAGAAATGTTAATTGATGAAATCGTTAAAAAATATAGCACTAAAGCAACCTAACAAAGCGTTAGTTTTGACCACTTACCTGTCACTTCGTTCTGAGCAAAGCGGCAAACAACTTTAGCGTTATGCAAAGTCACTGTGAAGATTGCCAAAGATTATCTGGAACAGGACATTTACCCAATTAATGGGACGCCCACTTAACTTCAGATCAAAGTCAGACCCAGCAAGAAAAATCAATCACAATACGAATGTCAATTTTTTGTGTGATGGTCATATCCAGCCTCTATTAAACTTCCGCAGACTTTGCCACCAATGCCTGCACGTACCGGATCATCTATAGAAAATGTTTTTGCCAATAATGGAAGTACTTGATTAACTGATTCTTGATCGGATGCATTAACTGCATCGTAGAACTCGCTGACTGCTAAATCAATTTCTTGTTGAGTTTTATTTTTATCAATAAGTGAACTTATAAGCTTGTTAACAGAGTTATTTAGCACTGAGACTTTATCCTTACTGAAGTTCAATTAAATCGGGAAAAAATCCAGAAACCCCGGTCTTTGGCTGGCAAGTATTTGCGATTGGAATAGAGAACAAAAACCTGATTGATCAGTAGATTTTTAATGCTGACCTCCACTGTCTGCATGATATCAACTAGCTCTCCACTTTGCAGCCATTTATTAATCAGGGTGAAAAGGGAAATCTTGAACTTAGCCAATCCTGTTCTTTTAAGTGTTTTAGTAATTCTAATATTTCCGTTGGTGTGAAGTGGTCTAATAAAAATGGATACTGGGTAAGAAATCAGGCTAAAATTTCCAGATAGTTCAGGAATTTTTACCCATATTAGCCCCATAAACTCTCAATTAGACTCAGCGAAAACCACGTAATGATTGTGCTTGAGAAGTTGCAGATTAAAAATATAACCATATCCGCGAAAGGTTATCTGGACAATCCAGACAAGAAGGTGAAGTAGAAATCAGGGTTGAATCGCGCCGTACTGAATCAAGGATGGAGGTTGTTCAAGACGTTTCTGGAATACCAGCAATCCTGGTCTGGTGGTCAGGTATAGTAGGTTAGTACCGTAAAATGAATATCCGATTCTTTCTTTTGTGTGCTAATCAATTTAAATTGCGATACAATAATTCAAACATTGACTTTATTTAATATACTATTATGAGCTATGAAATAGCAGATTACGGTAACGAACTAGTATTTATTTTAAAAGGTAAATGGAAAAATAAGTATTGTTCTACTATTAATAGAAAACATATCAGAAGATTACGGCTTGATACGTATTTTGATTGGGATGGGAAATCTATCGAGTTTATAAGTGAACTAGAATCTATTACAAGCATCAACATCAATAGCTCTAAACTAGATGATATTACACCACTAGCCGATAAGAATAAAATAACTGAAATAGAGTTTGGATATGATTGCAAGTTTACTAATTCTATTGATTTTCGTAAGTTCAAAAAATTAAAATCATTTTCCGCGTGGTGGACTCCTGCCATCGAAACGCCCCTAATGAATACGTCAATTCAATACCTACGGTTATCGCGTTATCCATATTCTGACTTAAGGCCAATCAAAAGTACTAAAATAAAATCTTTATTTTTATCCTCTAGAAAGCTAAAATCATTAAAAGGAGTTAATCAATTTTCCAATATCAGGGAAATAGAATTATGCGAGTGCCCAAATTTGGAAATAATAAATGAATTATCTAAATGTGCGCACCTGAAAAGTATAATTTTTGAATCTTGCGGAAAAATAAAAAACTGCAATCCATTTTCGAAATTAAAAGAGCTAAGGCGCTTAGATATAAATAATTGTGGGGAAATTAAAAGTATAATTCCGCTAAAACACATACTCACTCTTGAGGATTTTTGCATGGATCGAAATAGTAAAATTGAAGACGGCAAGATTTCATTTTTAGCAAAACTTCCAAACCTAAAAAACATATGGATACGAGATCGCCGTAATTACGATGAAAAAATTGAGATTATCAGACATAAAATTGGCATGGATTAATCATCAACGAAGTTCGCTTATGAAAATCAATAGGACACCCTTATAATTTCGAATCAAAACCAGACCCAGTAAAAAATCAATTACAATACTAATGTCAATTTCTGTTGAACGTGATTAATTTTTTACTTACAATTACAGGTGTCCTCGAATTCGACCATTAGGCTACCAAAAATCATGACTAAAGCGAACGAAAAACATAGGCGAATGGAGTTAAGAAAAGACATCGGAAATCGCATTATCGATCCGCCTAATCCTCCGCCATATAATAGAGGCGCTAAATATTTAGTGGCCCATGCATGCTTTACCTGCAATAAAAGTTTTAAACGATCTGTAGAAAACAAGGATACAAAGCATATATGCCCTCAATGCGCTGGTGTTGCATATGAAATGGGGCGAAATTTTAGAGCTCCAAGAAAAAATGATAAAAAACAATGGGAAAAAGTAAAACGTTTATATGCAGCGGGTTATCGTTTTTTCGGTAGTGGCACACATGATGGTAAGAAGCTACCAGAAAAGCTTAGTGATGTAGAGCAATTCATTAAAGACAATAAAAATCACCCTCTTAGAGTAGCTGAGCCAATTAACATATCTGAATTAAAATGAAAATGCCTAACAATGATAACCCAACAATCCTAGACAACCTGTACACCCACATAATTACAGGGCAAAGCCAGACCTGAAGGAAAATGTCAGTCACAGAATAAATGTATGTTTTACAGAAAGGAGTTACTATTAGCTCATAAATTATGGGTGTCCCAGGGGCTACCGAGAAATATATTTTTGGCTAAATAGGATGAAAAATTCAGGAAAAGCTGAATAACGTGGGTTATTTCGATTGCCTCTTTGCCTAAGAATGCTAATGTACTATTATATAATGCAGACAGATCATTATTTTCAATAAATACCAATGGATGGACTGACTATGCCTTTTAAATTACTCACCAGTATAATATTGATTTTTTACGCCTGCACTGGTCTGTCGCTTGCCAGTACGATTGAAAAATACAAATTAAAAAAAACCTTGGAATTAAAAAAACCTTTTAAAACAAAAAAGCCCTGGAAGGTTTCCGTTTATGAAGACTATAGGCTGAGCATAGGTAAAACTGAGCATCATGAATTCACCCCTGCTAAAATATGTTTTTGGTACAATGACGCAACTAAACACAAAAATTGTCTCTTTGGAAAAAACAAAAGGACAAAAGGACAAAACTACAACTATTATTCGCTGGATAAAATTGAAATTAAAACGATACAAAAAACACCGCAAAAAATTAAAGCCGTTGAAATTAAACTGTCCTATATGGCGCAAATGTTAGGCGGTTCCGCGACTCATCTTAGCCTTTGGCGTTATAATAAAAAAACAGATCAATTTATTAATACTCTACAACCTGCCATTGTCTATCACCACTCATTTCGTCGATATATAACGTCATCAGATTACAGGCTATTGAATAACGTGGACGGCCAAAGCGTCATTGCCATCGCTAAGCCCAGCGGCATTGGAGGAAAACCGACTAATGATGCATACGAGTCGTGGCGTGAATCCTATTATGTTAAAATTTATGTTTTAAAAAATAATAAATATAATTCTATAGGTCAATACACAACAAAAGAAAAATACGGGAGCTACCGCGAGACTATACATGTGCTAAATTCGGAAACTGATAACATCAAAAAATTTATAACAAAGACAGCTCAACGTAAGTAAGTTCAGAAATGCTTGTTGTTTGATTTGAAGGCAATCTGACTTGGTTTCAATAACGAATAAACTGTCTATAAATAGCTAGCCTTGGCTTGGCCCTTCATTTTGCGCACCAATTGAAGCTACTTTTTGTGGATTATTGGCTGCATCAATTTCTTTGCCTTTTTGCGCCATTTTTTCTCTAGCTCTTTTAATGACATCCGTGGGCACACCTGTTTCGTCTCCTATATCCGCCGAAGTATTCTGTTCCTTGATTTTTTCATTCACTACTTTTTTTAAGTATTGGTATTTTTGCGCAGGCGACATATTTTTCATGTTACTATCAATTTCTTGGTATTCTTTATCGCTAAAGGTTGCGACCAATGGTTTCCTTGACCCCTCTTTCAAATAAATTGCGTCAGCAAAAGCGGCTCTCTGTTTATCATTTAGTTGCCCCATTTTTAACTTCGAGATATCGCCTAATCCTTTTTCCTCTATTTTTCTTATTATCAACTGGGTGTACCCTTTCGGATCATTGCTGTCTATTTTTGGTGCGTACTTCTTCATAAAGTCACCAATGGATTTATCGGCATTGGTTGAACTGGCAATCATATTTTCTGTCGCCTTACGTCCATCCGCTACAGTCGCAAATATACCACGTTTTTTTGGATCTCGGGCAATAGCACCGTACCTTTGGGCCTGCGCATCACTCCCGTAAGTCTGGTTTCCTGGATTATTATTGCGATGACTTGGATCGCCTTTAATATGAATTTTACGGTTACCATTATCGTAAACAAAAACAGTCGCATGTGTTTTTTCTAGTTTTCCATTTTCTGGATACTGGGTGTTAATTGTAAAAGCACTGGTTACTTTTGGATTTGCCATTTTACTCTCCTTAGATAGAAATGGATATAAATGCCAAAAACTTAAAAAAACTAACTTACATTAATAAAAACCAAGCGATTCCAACTGGATACTTATTATCTTATTTTAAATTGCATTCGTCCAGACGAGTTTATTTCGAAAATAGCTACTTTATGATCAATAAACTCATAAATGAGTTGCACAATTAACGGGACACCCGCATAATTTCAGATCAAAGCCAGACCCAGCAAGAAAAATCCGTCACACTCTTAATGTCAATTATTGTTGAACGGAATTGATTTTCTACTTACAATTAGTGGGCATCCTCGAATTCTCTTATACCCTGTTACAATAGAAAGACAAATGAAAATAAAGCTTTTGGTATTGCATAGTCTCAATCTGGAGAAAACAAAAGAGTTCTATACTTCTTTGGGTATGAAATTTGTGAAAGAAAAACACGGTTCTGGTCCAGTACATTATTCGGCGGAGTTTGATAATTTTGTGTTGGAATTGTATCCTGGTAAAAATGGCGAGTCAGATAATTTAAGATTGGGTTTTGAAGTTCACGGGCTTACCGAAATAATTTCTAATTTAGAAATATTGGACGAGTATGAATATAATTCTACTAGTATCAAAGTCGTTAAGGATCCAGAAGGCAGAAAAGTTGAGCTATATGAAATTCCACCTGAGCTCGACCGTTAGACCTGGAGAGTTTGTTTATAGGATGAAAAAAAATGAAGAGAATACACAGTAATACTATTATATTATTTTTGATCTTGGCTTTAGCTTGTTCTTCTTTATATAGCCAGTCAAAAGATGGGCAATTGGACAATAATAAGAGTAGCAGGGTATTTTCTGGTTTAGAATACTCTGTATTTTCTATCACATTGATAGTTTTAAATCAGATTTTAACCGCAATTTTTCTAGAACGTAATTACAAGCCATCACCTCAAAATGCCTTTGAATCAATAGAAAATATTAAAAAATAGGAGAAAGGAGGGGGGATCTTGAACTTAGCAATAAATATTTTGAACTCAAATTAAATATCAATTAACGAAGTAACAATCGAAGTAACGGGACACCCGCATAATTTCGGATCAAAATCAAACCTAGCGAGAAAAATCAGTCACAATATTAGTACCTGTTATTGTTGAACGGGTTTGATTTTCTACTTACAATTAGTGGGTGTCCTTGAATTCAAAAATTGGCAAATAATTAAAAATGGCTGATAAATTAACAGAAACTGAAGAGAAAATTGAAAAGGAAGTGCGTAGTAAATTCACTGAAGAGCAAATGTGCGCTTACTTTTTAACAAAGACTATTAGAAGTCAGTATCAATTTAATGATGATTTTATATCGAATTGGTATGAGGATATATTTAATAAAAAAGTGGATAATATAGAGAATGCAAGACGTGAACTTGTGAAGGAATATACAAATACGCTCCTATTTGAGAAAAAATATAGATTTCACTTGAATTACTGGTTAAAACAATATCAAGAAAAACTTATAGTAGAAATGGAATTTTTTTTTGGCGGAGAACCAGGTAAATAATTATATCTACGCATATAAATAGAAAATCGCATAACAAAATAAATGTGTCTATAGGAGCAACAAAATGAATGAGCACGAAAAAATAAATTATGTCGAATTTCCTGCAAAAGATATAGAGGCGGCAAAAGGCTTTTTCAGTACTGTTTTTGGCTGGTCATTTGTCGATTATGGTCCTCAATATACAACTTTTTCAAATGAAGGCCTTGATGGTGGTTTCTTTCAATCAGAATTAACCGTGTCTACCGAGAATGGAAGTGCGCTACTAGTTTTTTATAGTGATAAACTTGAGGACACACAATCAAAAATCGTAAATGCAGGCGGTTTTATAATAAAACCCATTTTTGATTTTCCAGGTGGCCGTCGGTTTCATTTTGGCGACCCTAACGGAAATGAGTATGCAGTGTGGTCTGATGTAAGCGCATAACAAAGAGTTTTTACGCAGTCGCTAGCGCGCCTTAACTTAAGGTAAATATTGAATGAAAACATTAAATCCATATATAAACTTTTCAGGAAAATGTGAAGAAGCACTCGAGTTTTACAAAGAGTGCTTTGACGGTGAAATTATTGCAGTGAACACTTTTGGCGACTGCCCAGAAGAGATGCCCGAAGAGTCAAGAGGCAAGATAATGCATGCGGAATTTCGATCCGAAGATATCTACTTTATGGCTACAGATGGAATGCCTGGTTGTGAAAATTCGATTGGAAACAATATATCCCTGAGCATTAGTCTTACTAACGAAGAAGAACAGACAAAAATATTTAGCTCGTTGACTAAGGACGGCACCATCACCATGCCACTCGAAAATACATTTTGGGGTGCAAGGTTTGAGATGTTAGTCGATCAGTTTGGTGTTAACTGGATGTTAAATTGTCAAAATCAGTAATCCCAGCGGTAATGCAGGCGCCTAATTAGGCTTTATAAGCGAAGTATATTAGGCTAAATATAAATTAGCCAGGAGAGCTATTATGAATAAAAGCAACGAAGAACGAATAAAATTCGCAAATGATGAGCTCTTTGGTAAAGGGAACCTAGATGCCGTTGATCAAATTTTTGCACCGGATTACATTGTACACGCAGGAAACAAAGATTATAAAGGTCATGAAATTATTAAAAAATTCGTAGGACAGATTCGTACAGCGATTCCGGGTATCTGTGTCGGCAAGGTTACACTCCTAACCCAAGCTGATGATATGATTACATGGCAGCGCACGTTCAGTGGTAAGCATATAGAAAATATGATGGGGATACCACCGACAGGAAAAAAGGTTCAATGGCAAGATATGGTTGTCACCCGTTTTGAAGAGGGAAAGATTGTAGAGGAATGGACGGTTTCAGAATTAGCGGGGCAGTTGCTCTTAAAATCACCTTTAGTATAAACGGCTGGAAAATCCGCCGCCTAACTATTTATTGATCACACTATCAATTCGGAAAAAATCGATAGCACGATCCTTTAGTGCGCCGGTAAACGAATCTTCGAAAAGGCCAATTGTCGTTTTTTCCGATCCTAAATCCGGTTCCGAGGAGGCACTCGGTCGAGTGTTTAATGCTTTGGGTGCCGCATATGATTATCAGCAAGCTGGCGATGATGTCAAAATTATTTTTCAGGCTGCAGGAACACGCTGGACCGTAGAACTGATACAGCCAGATCACCCAGCTTTCAGCTTATTTGAAGCAGTGAAAGACAATGTCGCCGGTGCATCGTGTGGATGTGCCGGAGTCTTTAGTCCCAGAGAATCTGTTGAAAATGCAGGACTCAATATGATCAAAGACAGCCCGCACCTGGTACAGCAGGGCCTCCAAGTATACGCGCGATGGTTATAACATATTGATTTTTTAGATTTACAAAAACCCTGGTAGGCGTAAGCTCTACAGAATTATCTATAACAATTTTCGATATGCCAAGGCTTCTCTCACAGGAGAAAAAGATGAGGATAGAAAAACCCTTTCATGAAGGTGAACTACGGGTTCAGGAACGGGCAGGTGTCAGTGGTGAAGGTGAGCGCAATAGCAACATGATCACAGACACCCTCATTAAGGGTGCCCTGCGATTTATCGAGCAACAAAACATGGTAATATTCGGTAGCCTTGACCGCGATAATAATGTGTGGGCTTCAGTCCTTAGCGGACAAACCGGGTTTATGATGACCGCAATGGAACAAAGGGTCACATTCGACCTTACAAAAATAACCCATAATAACGACGACCCACTTTGGAGCAATATTGAGAATCATTCCCAGGTCGGAATGCTGGTTATAGACCTTGGCACACGTCGTCGACTGCGTATTAACGGCCGGATTCGGGTTAGCGATCAACTACGGTTGGAACTAGAAGTCCAGGAAACTTATCCGAACTGCCCCAAATACATACAACGACGTCACAGCACGATAAGCAAAAAGACTACCCGCGCTGTCAATGCACAGAAACGTCAGGGGCAATTTCTTGGCAAAGATCAGTGTGACATCATTACTAAAGCGGACACGTTTTTTGTCGCCAGCGCGCACACCGATAGAGGTGTCGATGTATCACATAGAGGAGGCGATCCAGGATTTGTCCGTATTTTGGATAACGTAACATTACGTATACCCGACTATCTGGGTAACAGTATGTTTAACACCTTGGGTAATTTCGCAGTAAACCCTCGAGCAGGCCTAATCTTTATCGACTTTAATTCTGGCACCAGCTTACAACTGATCGGTCGTGCAGAGACTCTTTGGGACCAGCACGATCCTGATCAGGAAACCGCAGGGAGCAAACGATTCTGGCAGTTACATATCGAAAGCTGGTTGCAGATTGAAAGAGCCCATAATCTGCAATGGTCGTTTCTGGACTATTCATCTTACAACCCGTCACTCAACGATGACAAAATACGCTAGGCTA
>QIJM01000283.1 GCA_003232445.1 Paraglaciecola arctica | reverse complement strand
ATAAAACCATGCAACGAACCATTGGTTAAGTGGGCGGAATCCTTAATATGCCCAGCTGCAAAGGCAGCGTCGTCGCGGATATCGACAATTCGTACGGTACCTTCAGACAGTTTTTGTTGTGTCTCTTGTACGGATATATGGGCAAATTGCTCCATCTAGGTGACTCTCCTCATAAATTTATAGCTACAACTACTGCCAATTCAGGATCACCTTGCCAGATTGACCGGATCCCATAACATCAAAACCTTGCTGAAAATCATCAATAGCAAATTGATGCGTTACCATGGGCATTAAATCTAACCCCGCTTGGATCAGACTGGCCATTTTATACCATGTTTCAAACATTTCACGGCCATAAATACCTTTTATCATCAGACCTTTGAAAATCACTTGATTCCAGTCTATCGCCACATCGTTAGGTGGGATGCCTAACATCGCTATTTTGCCACCATTGTTCATTTTGTCGAGCATATCACGCAATGCCGTTGGTACGCCTGACATCTCAAGGCCCACATCAAAGCCTTCTGTCATGCCTAATTCATTCATCACATCTTGCAACTGAGTATTAGATACATTCACCGCACGAGTAACGCCCATTTTAGCGGCTAATTCTAGGCGATATTCATTTATATCGGTGATGACCACGTTTTTTGCGCCGACATGACGCGCCACAGCTGCAGCCATTATACCAATAGGACCTGCACCTGTGATCAAAACGTCTTCGCCAACCAAATCAAAAGATAAAGCGGTATGTACTGCATTGCCAAAAGGATCAAAAATGGTGGCCAAGTCACTGGATATATTGTGCGGGATTTTAAAGGCATTAAATGCAGGTATGACCAAATACTCGGCAAAGGCACCTTGCCTGTTTACTCCCACTCCAGTGGTATTTCTGCATAAGTGGCGACGACCTGCACGGCAATTTCGGCAATGGCCACAAGTAATATGCCCCTCGCCAGACACTCTATCGCCTAGGGTAAACCCACGGACTTCTTGGCCCATATCAACCACTTCACCCACATATTCATGGCCTACAACCATAGGCACCGGGATAGTTTTTTGTGCCCATTCATCCCATTGGTAAATATGCATATCGGTACCACAAATTGCGGTTTTATGAATTTTTATTAATAAATCATTGTGACCAACGGTTGGTTTTTCACACTCGGTCATCCAAATACCTTTTTCTGAATGTAACTTGGCTAAAGCTTTCATCAGATAACCCCCAACTCTTTGCCAACATCAATAAAAACATCGACGGCTAAATCAACTTGTTCGAGACTATGGGCAGCAGACATCTGGGTACGAATACGCGCTTGCCCTTTGGGTACAACTGGGAAAGAAAATCCTACTACATAAACCCCTTTTTGCAGCATCTTATCCGCCATATCGCTGGCTAACTGGGCATCACCTAACATCACCGGAATGATCGCATGGTCTTTGCCAGAAAGCGTAAAACCCGCATCTGACATTCGCAAGCGAAAATGGGCAGCGTTGGCGGATAATTGTTTACGCAGTGCATCACCATGCTGCATCATTTCAAACACTTTAATAGATGCGGCAACAATGGGTGGTGCCACAGAATTTGAAAATAAATACGGGCGAGAGCGTTGACGCAGCCAGCTAACGACTTCTTTTTTGCCCGACGTATATCCACCAGACGCTCCGCCTAAGGCTTTGCCCAAAGTGCCAGTTAAAATATCCACTCGCCCCATCACATCACAATATTCATGGCTACCCCGACCATTTTCGCCAACAAACCCAGTTGCATGACAATCGTCTACCATGACCAATGCCTGATACTTGTCTGCCAGATCACAAATTGATGATAAGTCTGCAATCACACCATCCATAGAAAACACACCATCTGTGGCGATAAGCTTAGTGCGAGCACCATCTGCGTCGGCTTGAATAAGCTGTGCTTCTAAGGCTTGCATATCATTATTTGCGTAACGGTAACGTTTAGCTTTGGATAATCGCACTCCATCTATGATACTTGCGTGGTTCAGCGAATCGGAGATGATGGCATCTTCAGCATCCAAAATGGTTTCAAATAATCCACCATTGGCATCAAAACAAGAAGGATAAAGTATGGTCTCTTGTGTGCCTAGAAAGTCACTTATGGTTGCTTCTAACTGCTTGTGAATATCTTGCGTACCACAAATAAAACGCACCGACGCCATACCAAAACCATGGCTGTCTAAGCCTGATTTTGCGGCGTTTATCAGCTCAGGATGATTGGCTAACCCCAAATAGTTGTTGGCACAAAAGTTAAGTACCTTTTGTTTATGACCAACTTCAATATTGGCTTGCTGGCTTGACGTAATGATGCGCTCATTTTTGAAAAGTCCTTGCGCCTTAGTATCTTCAATTTGCTCAGCCAAGCGAATATAAAAGTCATGTTTCATGGGAAATCCTATGTATGGGATGGAGGGAAAACGAATCATACACACTCAATATGATTCAATCTGTTAGATTAGCTAAAGTATGACTCAATTTAAACTAATGGCACTTCTTCATATAGCAAAATCTGCTAAAGTAACCTTTGTTCTGTTTACTCTCACTTATACGCATAAACCATGACCACACCTTTTAAACCCAGTGCCAAGCAAAAAATTGTGTTACTCGGTTATTCATTAGTATGGCTATTAATTATTCCTTTTGCTCTGTGTCACTTTATATATCAGCTTGTCAGGCGCAAACCTGGGTACACAAGAGCACGTCTATCTCGTTATGGTTTTATATTAAAACAAGGTAATCAAAAGAATGGTCTACTGATACATTGCGCGTCGGTGGGTGAAGTGGTAACAATACAAAATTTAGTTGAACAACTATTAGATAACAATCCCAATCAACGCATTACCATTACCACCAATACCACCACAGGTGCTGATAGGGTAAGGCTGCTGTTTGCAAATCGTGTTGATCATGCTTATCTACCCTATGATTTTCCGCTTTTTTTAAAGCTTTTCCTGAATAGAAGACGTCCAACCAAAGTGCTGATTAATGAAATGGAATTGTGGCCGAATTTGTGTCATCAATGCTGGCGTTCGAATATCCCTATTTTTATTATCAATGGCAGGATGAGTGAAAAGTCGATCAAAACCTATCAAAAACTGCCCTCTTTATTTCAACCTATGCTCGAAAAAGTCACTGCAATCTGCGCCCAAGACCAAAGAGATTACCAGAACTACCTGACCCTTGGAGTGAACCCTGACAAGCTAACCTTGACCAACAACATTAAGTTCGACTTGATCATTTCTGCTCACGACATCGCACTAAGCCAAACGATTAAAACAAATTTTTCCCTAGAACAGCGTTTACTTATAGTAGCCGGCAGCACCCATGAACCTGAGGAGCAAATTTTACTGGATGCCTATTTGGCCTTGGTGACAGTTTACCCCGAGTTATTGTTAGTTATTGTGCCTCGTCACCCTCAACGCTTTGCAAAGATCCATCAACTACTCCAAAAACAAAATGTGGAAACCATTTTAATGAGTGAGGAAAAGACATGCCAACCAACGACTCAAGTACTACTATGCGATCAAATGGGCAAGTTGCGCTCCATCTACGCATTAGCAGATATCAGTTTTGTAGGCGGCAGTTTAGCGGATAGAGGAGGGCATAATGCATTAGAGCCTGCGGCTGTGGGAGTGCCAATATTGATGGGTAAGTCGACTTACAATAACCCTGCCATTTGCCAAGCTTTAGCAGATAACGGCGCGTTGCTAACGGTGACAGATGCTCAGCAAATTAAATCGGCTTGTAAAAAGTGGTTAGACAACCCTGAACAAAGGAAACAAGCGGGTGATGCTGGCAAACAAGTATTGGCACACAACAGTGGTGCCATTCAAAAAACGCTGGACGTCCTAAATTCTTAACGCTCATGCCCTATTGCAAAGTACGAAAAAACTCGATTAAACGTATTGCTTCGTCTTCTACACGATAACTTATATTCGCCTACCTTCGTTGCTTACTTTTCGTTTAGAATGGCTAAACTTCAAAATAAGCGTCTCGGTATCCAAATAAATGACTCCAGTCTCATCGACATATGAAAGGGCAGTACGACCTAACATTCAGCAAAAAAGCATTAACTCGCACGTCATGTTGTTTGATGCAGAACATTTCTCCGCACCCATTCCAAAAATGTTTACAGGCCAATATTGGCAAACACAAGATGCCATAACAGGCCAAGCAGAAGGACGTGGCACCACCTATTTTTTTCAACATAACAAAAATGAATATGTATTACGTCATTATCGCCGAGGTGGGTTGATTGGCAAAGTGCTGAGTGATCAGTATTTGTATACAGGTCTTGAGCAATCCCGTGCATGGCAAGAGTTTAAGCTACTGCAACATATGCAAACCCTCGAATTAGCTTGTCCCACGCCCATTGCAGCGATGTTGAGCAAAAGTGGTTTGTATTACCAAGCCGATATTATTTCAACAAAAATTCCCGATGCTCAAGACTTACAGCACACTTTGCTAAAAAGAAGCTTAACCACTGATGTATGGAAAAAAATAGGTCAAACTATTGCCGAATTTCATCATCATCAGATTTATCACCATGATCTGAATATCCACAACATTATGCTCGATGCCCAAGACAAAACATGGTTAATTGATTTTGATAAATGCGAAATTAGACAAGGTAATAATTGGAAAAATTCAAATATGGCACGCCTAAAACGTTCGTTTGAAAAAGAAAAACGATTGCGTAGTATTCAGTGGCAACAGACAGATTGGCAAATGCTAATATCTGCTTATAACGATGCAGCAGAACCTAATTAAGCCGATATTTAATCTCAGTTAATCTCAGTTAATCTCAGCAAATACCAATCCATCCTAACAGGTTGATAGAAACCGACAAACTAGCGCCGCATATGATTGAAGAAAGAGCCAGGCTATTGAAAATTTTGATATATGCCATTAATACAAATAAACTAGTAAAATTCATCCTAATCGGGTTAGCCTAGAAAAAATGAAGCAATAAAGTCAATTATGCATAGAAAAGCGATATACCCAGGTACGTTCGACCCTGTTACTAACGGACATACAGACCTAATTGAACGCGCAGCCAACATGTTTACCAATCTGATTGTCGGCATCGCTGCTAATCCAAGTAAAAAGCCTTTGTTTAGCTTAGAAGAACGAGTCGAACTCATTAAACAAGTGACTGCACATTTAGATAGTGTTGAAGTGATCGGTTTTACGGGGTTACTGGCTGATTTTGCTGAGAGCCAAGGAGCCACTGTTTTAATTCGTGGTCTTCGTGCGGTATCCGATTTTGAATATGAATTTCAACTAGCGAATATGAATAGAAGGCTCAATCCAGATTTGGAAAGTGTGTTTATGACGCCTGCGGAAGAAAATTCATTTATTTCATCCACCTTAGTCAAAGAAGTAGCTTTACATCGCGGCCGCGTAAACGAATTCTGTCACCCTGCAGTGATTGATGCTTTGCAACAAAAACTACATAAAAAATAGCCTTGCTAAGGGTTCCCTGCCAGCGCTAAGGGCTCCCTCTCAGCGCTGACAGGTTTCACAGTAAAAAGTATTACGTTGCCCAATGGTCACTGACTTAATGGGCGAGAGGCATACATCACAATTTTCACCCGCACGACCGTAAACCAACAGTTGTTGCGCAAAATAGCCTGGTTGCCCATCTGCTTGCATAAAGTCCTTAAGGGTAGTGCCACCTTGTTCAATGGCGCTGGTTAAAACCTTTTTAATAATGTCTGCGAGTTGCACATAACGTTTTTTAGTCACTTTATTGGCAGGCTTTCTAGGATCGATACCGGCGATAAACAATGATTCATTAGCATAAATATTACCCACTCCCACCACCACTTTATTGTCCATTATAAAGTTTTTCACCGCCACAGATTTACTGCGTGACAATTCAAATAGTCTGTCTCCATCAAAGTCGTCGGTTAACGGCTCAGGACCCAGTGACGCCAATAAACTTAACGTAGGTTCATTACGCCCTTGCCATAAACAAGAACCAAATCGTCGCGCATCATTAAAACGCAGGCACACGCCATTTTGCATAACGATATCCAAATGATCGTGTTTCTTCACTTCGGTATCGCAATCCACCACACACAGTTTGCCCGACATGCCCAAATGCAGAACAATGCTGCCCTTACTGGTATCTAATAACAAATACTTCGCTCGGCGACGGATCGAAGTGATAAGCAAACCTTCGGCTTGGTGTATATCCTCTGGAATAGGCCAGCGTAATTGACGTTTGCGCACTATGATTGTTTGAATAACTTGATTTTCAAGGTGAGGACTAATACCCAACCGGCTTACTTCCACTTCTGGTAATTCAGGCATGTTTTACTCTGATAAGGTTAGCATTTGATAACTGGGGCTGATTAGCTGGTATGTTTGTTTGTCTATTTTTACTAAGGTTTTGTCCGCCAGTTGCATAAACTGATACTCAATGGGCAACGCTTGCCCAGCAAACCAAAGTTGTACTGTTGAGGTGGACGACTGCCAATGAGAGTCTTGGTCAAATAAGCTGATTTCTGCATTGATCCAATGTTCGACTAAGCTTACAAGCTCTTCATTACTGTACTTTTTACCGTATTTCCCAGATGTTGTACGCCAGCCTTGACCGATTCGTTCTACTTTTTCTTGTTCGAACTGCATGGTGGTGATGGTCATATTGGCAGGCACAAGAGTGAGCAAAGATGAAGCTTCATCGCTCCCATCATTTAAAAAATTGCTGCTGAAATTGAATAACATGATCAGTATTAACATACTGACAATGATGACATTGTTCCAAGCGCGTTGAGATAACTTGATCATATAAAAGTAAAACCGAATAAATATATATATAGGGATTATGACATAAGGTGCAAACGCAAAAAACCCGGCTAAAGCCGGGTTCTTCAGGAGACAAAACTAATAAATTTACTTGATTTTGGCTTCTTTGAATAAAACATGCTGACGAATTTTAGGATCAAATTTTTTGATCTCCAATTTGCCAGGCATACTACGTTTGTTTTTATCTGTAGTGTAATAAAAGCCCGTACCAGCACTAGACACTAATTTAATTTTTTCGCGCATAATCTGTTTCCTTAAACTTTAATACCGTTGGCACGCATATCAGACAATACTGTATCGATACCTTTTTTATCAATAATACGCATACCTTTAACAGATAAACGCAACTTCACGAAACGGTTTTCACTTTCAACCCAAAAACGGTGGGATTGAAGATTTGGTAAAAAACGACGACGAGTCGAATTTTTAGCGTGAGAACGGTTGTTACCTACCGCTGGACGCTTGCCTGTAACTTGACATACTTTGGCCATGGCCTTTGTCTCCAAACAATCTAAAAAAATTTAGCTCTGATTCACATTTCACATTTAATCGTAATCAATCTATGTGTCAGCTAACGCTATTAACAAGAGGGCGCATTTTATACAGTAAACTAGGCGTGAGTTCAAGAATAATGTGTAGAAAAACAACTCTTTTGCCGCTAGCTGACATAATAATCGGTCTATGCTAAGTTTTTAGCTCTTTTCCTCGTTTTTATTAGCGATAACAATTAAGTATACGACTCTCTCTTAAAGCAAAATGCATCGGATTAAAAATGGAAAACATGCGGCGATCTTGAATTCTCTAAAGCAAACCTCTTTGCGCAAATGATACCGCTATTCCATCGCCAATCACAAAGTGATCGAGCACTTTAATGTCCATTAGATTAAAGGCATCAATGACCCGTTTGGTGATACTTTTATCTGCCTGACTTGGCTCTGCAATACCCGAAGGGTGGTTATGGGCAAGGATGACCGCAGCGGCGTTATCTATCAATGCTTGTTGTACTAAAACACGAGGATAAACAGATGCGCTATCGATGGTGCCATAAAACATCGGGCGATATTTTATGAGTCGATGCTGGCTGTCGAGTAATAACATCGCAAACACTTCATGGGGTTGGTCTCTTAGTTTGGCGATTAAATACGCTTGAGTTTGCTCTACTGAGTTGAAGGCATCGGTTTTATCCAAGGTTTCAGCCATATAACGTTGGCTCATTTCCAAACTAGCTTGTAGTTGAGCAAATTTAGCTTGGCCTAACCCTTTTATTTGACAAAAATCATGCTCTGAAGCAGCGAGTAAGCTGCGTAAACTACCGAATTCTGTGAGTAGATTTCTAGCAAGATCAATAGCACTACAACCTTTAACGCCTGTACGTAGGAATATGGCCAACAGTTCCGAATCGGAGAGTGTCGCGGCGCCTTTAGCTAAAAGTTTTTCTCTGGGTCGTTCTTGTTTGGGCCAATCTGTAATTTTCATGCGTCCTTGCCTTGTTGGTCGATTGTCAGCTGCCGTTTCGACGTTACTACTTATCAAAACTTCAAAATAAGCCTAGCAAATGGAAGCTATTCCAGCCAATAATGTGTCTATTGAGTCCAGCAACATGTCAAAAATAGCCAATGCAACTCGAAAACACCAATATTATCCTAGGCATTACTGGCGGCATTGCAGCCTACAAAACCCCAGATTTAGTGCGTAAACTCGTTGCCAAGGGCGCAAACGTGCGTGTGGTCATGACCCAATCAGCTAAAGAGTTTGTTAGCCCTTTGGCGTTACAAACTGTATCAGGTAATCCAGTTTCTGATGATTTATTAGATAAAGACGCAGAAGCCGCTATGGGGCATATCGAACTCGCACGCTGGGCGGATAAATTATTGGTAGCCCCTGCCACGGCAAACTTTATGGCTAAACTCACTCATGGTTTGGCAGACGATTTATTGTCTACTTTATGCCTTGCCACACCCGCTCCGATTTGCGTAGCGCCAGCAATGAATCAACAAATGTGGTTCGCCGAGGCTACCCAAGCTAATTTAAAGATATTAGAGCAACGTAAAATACAATTTTTGGGCCCTGCTCAAGGTGAACAAGCCTGTGGTGATGTTGGTCCAGGACGGATGCTTGAGCCACAAGAGATTGCAGATTTATTGGCGCAAGAGACACTCGAACAAGTGTTGGCTGGCAAACGTATTAGCATAACCGCAGGGCCAACCCGTGAAGAAATTGATCCCGTGCGTTACCTGTCTAATCATAGTTCTGGGAAAATGGGTTATGCCTTGGCCATTGCAGCCCAAGAGCTAGGGGCAACAGTGACCTTAATTAGTGGCCCTGTAAATATACCTCCACCAGCTAAGATCCAAACAGTATCAGTATCCAGTGCACAGCAGATGTATGATGCGGTGATGCAAACTACCCATAACTGCGATATTTTTATAGCTTGTGCCGCCGTGGCCGATTATCGAGTCCAACAAAAAAACCATCAAAAAATTAAAAAATCAGAAAGTGAGTTAACACTTACTTTTATTAAAAACCCTGATATTCTTAGCGATGTAGCACATTTAGCTCAGGCTCCTTTTACTTTAGGTTTTGCCGCAGAAACACAAAACTTGCGCGAATATGCGATAGGTAAATTACAGCGTAAAAAGCTCAATATGATTGCTGCAAATGATGTATCTGATAGTACAATTGGTTTTAACAGTGAGCAAAATGCACTTAGCGTATTTTGGTCAAAGGGTGAAAAAAAGCTAGATATTGCCGATAAGCAATTATTGGCTATGCAGTTAATGCACTTAGTAGCCCAAAGATACACAGAAGACACTAACGATTGACGCCACTTTCGCCTAGGAACCCAGAATGCCAGCTACAAAACGCCCCAATCGCCGTGCTCAGATTCTACAAGCACTGGCTAGCATGTTACAAAGCAACCCAGGACAACGTATCACCACAGCTAAGCTAGCTGCACATGTGGGCGTATCTGAGGCGGCTTTATACCGTCACTTCCCAAGCAAAGCACGAATGTTTGAGGGATTGATTGAATTTATTGAAGAAACCTTATTCTCTCGTATCAATAAAATTATCAATGAAGAAAAAGATACCGCTACTCGCTGCCAACTTATACTGCATCTTATTTTAGGTTTTGCCGAAAGAAATCCTGGGATCACCCGTATTTTAAATGGCGATGCTTTAATGGGTGAACAAGACAGATTAAGAGAACGCATTGCGCAATTGTACGAACGTTTAGAAACTCAATTGAAGCAAGTATTGCGCGAACGTAAGTTGCGTGAAGGCAAAACATTACCCGCTGAAGAAGGAATAATTGCTAATATATTAATTTGCTTTGTAGATGGGCGTATTAACCAGTTTATCCGCAGTGAATTTACCAAAAGACCCACAGATAATTTTGCCGAACAGTGGCAATTAATTAATAGGCAGTTTTTTATTTAAGC
>QIJM01000534.1 GCA_003232445.1 Paraglaciecola arctica | reverse complement strand
CAACAACACTTACTTAGCCCAGTACTTAAAACCGAAGTTGATATCAAGGTAACGGGTATCGTCGCTCGCACTAAACTTACTCAAACCTTTAAAAATGCCGGTAAACATTGGGTCAATGCTTTATACGTATTCCCCTTGCCAGAAAATGCTGCAGTTGATCATTTATTAATGACAGTGGGTGAGCGCAAGATAGAAGGGAAAATTAAGGAGAAAACTGAAGCAAAAAAGATTTATCTTCAAGCCAAAGCAGAGGGCAAAAAAGCCAGCTTAGTGGCGCAGCAGCGACCCAATATGTTTTCTAATACCATCGCCAATATCGGCCCTGGCGAAACGATTAAAGTCAGTATTGAATATCAGCAAAAACTAAACTTTGACCAGCAACAATATAGTCTGCGCTTTCCGATGACCATTACACCCCGATACTTGCCCAGCACCGCGACTGAAGAACCAAAAATGCAAGCAGAATTCTCTCAAAGCCATTATAGCCAGACGAATACCGATATTGAATTGCAGATAAATTTGCATGCTGGTTTTGAGGTGCAAGATATTAAAAGCGAATTCCATCCTATCACCGTTAAGCGGCTATCAGATGGCAGTCATCATATTCAAATATCAAAAGGCAGCATTGCTAACCAAGATTTTGTTCTTAACTGGCGGCCAGAATCAGGTGCAGCGCCGCAGTCTGCGCATTTTACTCAGCAGGTCAATGGCGATGAATATGGTTTGGTCATGTTGCTACCTCCCGTCAAAACAGAGCAGGTAACACAGACACAACTACGGGAGGTGATTTTTGTGCTTGATACATCAGGCTCTATGGAGGGCGATTCGATTAAACAAGCAAAAAAAGCGCTACTTTTAGCTATCGAACAACTAAAAGCAACAGATAACTTTAATATTATTGAGTTTAATAGTTACGCACAAAACTTATGGAAATCACCAAAACTAGCAGACTCAAACAATAAAGAAGATGCCGAATACTTTGTAAACAGTTTGTCTGCCAATGGCGGGACAGAGATGGAAAGTGCCTTAAAACTGGCCTTTTCTCAGCCTAAAATTGGTGCTTCAACCCGTTTGCGGCAAATAGTATTCATTACCGATGGCAGTGTAGGCAACGAAGAATCATTAATGCAATTGATCAGTAACAAGCTTGAAAATTCACGTTTATTTACTGTGGGTATAGGTAGCGCTCCCAATAGTTACTTTATGAGTGAAGCGGCCAAGATGGGCCGAGGCACCTTTACCTATATTGGATCGGTTGATCAGGTACAAGAAAAAATGCTTACCCTATTAACTAAATTACAACACCCCGCCATAACCGATATTGAGTTGCAGCTAAATGCCAGCAACTTACAATCTAATCGGCAGTTAGAATTTTACCCTAATGTTATAAGCGACTTATATAAAGGAGAACCTCTGGTGCTGAGCTACCGATTGACAGACGGAAAAATGGAGTCAAGTAGCGCGAGAAGTTCTAGCGACTACTTATCAAGGGTCAATCTATCAGCGCGGTATCAAGCAGAACCTTGGAAAAACGCTCTGGAACTCAACGCTCAAACCAGACAATCAGGACTCAATGTTTTATGGGCCAGAGAGAAAATCAGCCAACTTACTAGGGATAAGCGCCGCGCAAGTATGCGACCAAATAGCTCTGCAGCCGAGCAAGACGAATACAAGTCACAGATCACAGAAACCGCTATTGCTCATCATTTAGTTAGTCAGTACACCAGTTTAGTCGCCGTTGACGTGACGCCAACTCGCCCTGTTGAAATACAATCAAACAATCGAAAAGTGGCGAACTCTCTACCTAAAGGCACCTCAAATCAGCTAGTTCAATCACAAGGCCGTCTTCCCCAGACTGCTACTCCAGCACAACTTAAAATAATAATAGGTTTAATTTTAATAGGATTAGCAGTATGTATGCACTTACTTACAAAAAGAAAAGCGGTATTTTAAAACTACTATCCCTAGTCAGCAAGCATAAATGGATTACTTTGAGTTTATTGCTAGGTTTTTACCAATTTTCCGGCGGGTTGTATATATTTGCTAAAGCAGAGTTAGCGCAATACTTAATAGCTGATGCTTGGCATAAAAACCTACAATCAGATGAACAACACAAACCTTGGCCTTGGGCAGATACTCACCCAGTTGCTGAACTCATCATTAAGGACAAAAGCTGGTATGTGTTGGCTGGTGCAAGTGGCAGAAACTTGGCCTTTGCACCTACCCACGTCAGCTCAACACCACAACCGGGAGAAAGCGGTAACAGCGTGATAGTAGGCCACCGTGATACACAGTTTAACAGCCTAAAAAGGCTACAGAAGGGCGACCTTATTGAAGTAAAAACCAAACATAAGCGT
The DNA here is from genome assembly GCA_003232445.1 of Paraglaciecola arctica. Classification (GTDB taxonomy): domain Bacteria; phylum Pseudomonadota; class Gammaproteobacteria; order Enterobacterales; family Alteromonadaceae; genus Paraglaciecola; species Paraglaciecola arctica_A. The sequence continues at coordinate 8,035 of QIJM01000534.1, read as the reverse complement.
CAACAGTTCAAAGTGACGATGTTGCGTATTGTTCTGGATTCACAGTTGGAGTATATGCAAAGTAACATCAACAACGACACATTTGATGATGACCAATCCAGTTTAACGCTGGTCACCTGCTATCCCTTTGACAGTGTGTTGCCTAACCCAACTCATAGATATATGGTGCGAGCCATTGCGTTATAATGCCATTCTGTCGTCAACTAAAGACAAAAATAAACACTTTTTCTAACCTATATAACGTAACCTTTGCAAACACCTTACTTATCAACGTTTTGTAAACATGGAACGAAATTCGCTTGTAACTATCGGTTAAGAGTGCATTAAGCGAAAAACTATTCATTAAAAACACAACAAGGAATAATCATGACTTTATCAAAAACTACCCTCGCAATGACGATTGTCGCACTAAGCATTGGGCTAAGCGCTTGCACTGATACTCAAAAAGAATCAGCCACGGAAGCAGAAGAAGAAGCCAAGGAAATGGTAACTCAAGCAAAAGAAAAATCAGTAGAGTTGTATGACAAAACCAAAGAAGGCGCATCTGAACTTGCTGATGATGCAGCGGATATGGCTGGTGATGTAAAAGATAAGGTCAGCGATACATATGATGCCACTGCGGATAAAGCAGTTAATTCAATGGGTACAACAGAAGAAAGAGTTGCTGAATTAAAAGCGGAAACTACTGAAAAGCTAAAAGAAGCCTGTATCGCCAGTAAGAAAAAACTTGGTCAAGATCCTAAAGACTGCTAATGAGTAGTCTGTAATTAGTGACAAAAGGGCATGTGCCCTTTTGTCTTTTTTAGCTTAGTTGAAAAAGAACGATTCAATTCCAATCTTCCCTTGCACAAACCTATACTGGCTTATACTCACAGCATATTTATCAGCTGGCCACTTCAAAAAATGAAAACGATGAGCCTTTGCTAATAATATTAGCCCCCAACAAAAATCGGCTCGTTGAACAAACTGGAAACAATTAACACATAAGCTTGAATTAATAATGCTAGACACAATATTCTCCTAGTGTTTCATTTCTCTTCTCAAAGATAAAACACACTTTTAGCAAACTTTAATTGCTAGAAGCTGGTATATGTACTGACGCCACCTCAAAATGCGTGGGTATTTTGCAATTTCGATTCAACACATTAGCTGGCAGTCAATATGAACGCACTGAATATCAAGGGATTAACCAAAACCTATAAGGGTGGTACCGAAGCCTTAAAAGGGATTGATTTAGTGGTAAAGCAAGGAGATTTCTTTGCTTTACTTGGGCCTAATGGCGCCGGTAAATCAACCGCTATAGGGATCATCAGCTCGCTGGTGAATAAAACGCAAGGAGACGTTGATATATTTGAGTACTCGTTAGCAACTCAGCCCATCGAGGCAAAATCTTGTATTGGGCTAGTGCCACAAGAGTTTAATTTTAATCAATTCGAACCTTTAATACAGATCATGCTCAATCAGGCAGGGTATTATGGTGTTCCTAAAAATATAGCTAAACCCAGAGCCGAAAAATACCTTAAGCAACTCGACCTATGGGACAAACGCGACTCACCGGCTAGGCAACTTTCTGGCGGCATGAAAAGGCGATTAATGATTGCCAGGGCGCTAATGCATGAACCTAGAATACTTATTCTCGATGAACCAACCGCTGGTGTAGATATTGAAATACGCCGCTCTATGTGGTCTTTTTTACAAGAGATTAATCAGCAAGGTGTTACGATTATTCTTACCACCCACTATCTCGAAGAAGCTGAAATGTTATGTCGCAATATCGCCATTATTGATAAAGGTATCATTGTCAGGAATACCAGTATGAAGGCCTTACTTGCCACATTGAATATTGAAACTTTTGTGTTGGATTTATCTAAGAATTTAAATTCTTTAGCCTTAGATGGCTTTGAAAGCCGTTTAGTTGACGAGCATACCTTAGAAGTTGATGTGCCCAAGGAGGCCGGTCTCAACTCGGTTTTTGAGCAGTTAACTCAAAAAGAGATACAAGTATTAAGTATGCGTAATAAATCAAATCGATTGGAAGAACTATTCCTTAGAATGGTCGAATCTGGAAGATCTTCGGTAGACATTAATTTAACGGCAAAGCAAATCGAAGGAGACGCCAATGAATAGCCTCAATATGGTGGCTCTTCGGACAATGTGGCGCAAGGAGTGTTTACGTTTTTTAAGAATTTGGATCCAAACTCTGCTTCCACCTGCCATTACCATGTCACTGTATTTTGTGATTTTTGGTAATTTAATCGGTAGCAGAATAGGCAATATGGGCGGCTTTAGTTATATGGAGTTTATTGTGCCCGGCTTAATTATGATGGCGGTGATCACCAATGCTTACGCCAATGTATCCTCTTCTTTTTACAGCGCTAAATATCAACGAAACATTGAAGAATTATTGGTTGCACCCGTTTCGAATTGGATAATTATCGCTGGCTACGTAGGTGGTGGTGTAGCACGAGGAATGCTGGTTGGTATTATTGTTACCATTGTCTCGCTATTTTTTGTAGATATACATATTTATAATGTGCTGATTATTTTTATTACATTATTGTTAACCACAGTATTATTCTCTACCGCTGGATTGATTAACGGCATCTTCGCCAATTCATTCGATGATGTGAGCATTGTACCAACGTTCATTCTGACGCCACTGACCTACTTAGGTGGCGTTTTCTACTCATTAAGTTTATTGCCTGAATTTTGGCAGTGGGTCAGTAAAATTAATCCTATCGTGTATATGGTAAGTGGCTTTAGGTACGGTTTTCTGGGTGTGTCAGATATCAGCTTCTATGTGTCGCTGGGCATATTAATAGGCTTTAATGTGGTGTTACTTGGTTGGGCTTATTCTCTGATCAGTCGTGGTGTGGGCATTCGTAGTTAGCCTCTATGCAACAGCAATCTCGCTCAATCATTACTAATCAAATTGGTCTTCACCAAAACCTGACGAAGGTGGTTTCGCGCCATCTTAAACATCCAAGCCAAAAGCCATTATCTGCACATACTCAACAAGCCTTCCAAGTTGCAATCAGTTGGCTCGGAGATTGGCAGGGAGATCTTATATTAGACTCTTGTTGTGGTGTCGGTGAAAGTACGCTGAATATTGCTAAGGCACATCCAAATGCCCGAGTAATAGGTGTTGATAAATCTGCTTTACGCACAGACAAACACCAAGCTTACGCAAGTACTTTACAAAACTATCTTGTGTTGCGCGCTGATCTCAATGATTTTTTAAGATTACTTGTTCTTTATGATAAAAAATTAACTAAACACTACTTACTGTACCCCAACCCCTATCCTAAATCGGCGCATTTACAGCGTCGATGGTACGCCACATCAGCGTTAAAAGACATGTTGAAACTGGGCGGAATACTTGAAGTAAGAAGTAATTGGCAGTTGTATATACAAGAATTTTCTGCCGCTTTATCTATTGCCAATGTCAGTAATAAAATCGGTGTATTTGAGAGTGATCAAGCAATCACGCCTTTCGAACGGAAATACTGGCAAAGCGGGCAAAGTAGCTGGCAGCTGTTGGCTAATTTATACCTACAACAATAATAAGACGGGAATGATTAATCTGCTTTTGCCTTGGGTTGGCTAAAATAAAATCCTTGCCCGTATTTAATACCCAGTTGCTTAACAACCTCTAATGTTTCTTGACGCTCAATCCGTTCAGCTATTACCACGATCTTATTGCTAGCGGCAGAACTGATGAGCTCTTTAACAAAATATTCTGTTGCTACATCACTTGCCATCTGATCAAATAATGTAGCTGATACCTTCATCGCAGATATGGGCAATGTGAGTATCGCCTGTAAATCACACTCTTGTTGAACAAAATTGTCTATCACAATGTTAATACCCAAAGCATCACAAATTTCAGAGAATTGACTAAATTTCGCACTTTCTACTAATGCGTTTTGCGCGGTAATTTCAAAAGAAACCCGTTTAGGATTGGGATAATCCGCAAGTTGAGATTGAAGAAATTTGAGGGTGTCTGAATCAGTCATATCCGACAAACTCAGATTAATATTCCACGCCATGTTGATATCTCTAAAATAACTGGCGCTGCGACTAAACACGGTTTGGGTTAACTGGGCTACTGATTGTTGCCTTTCAACCAAAAATAAAAACTCTGTAGGTAAATAGATGTTTTGATCAAGGGTTAAAAGGCGAGCTAGACATTCATAACTCCAGACTACATTATTCTTCAAATCCATGATTGGCTGAAAAAAGGGCACTACGCTATCTAGATTAAAACTATCTGTTACTTCAGTAACTTGCATACAAAGGCATACTTTTTATGTCGAGTATTCCGGACAATATAACAACGATTTGACAATTGCCAGATAATACCAACCCTTCCTAACAATTGCGCGCTCAGCGAGATTGGTATTACAACCTAATCTGCAGGTTATCAATCAAACGGGTTTTCCCTAAAAATGCCGCTGCCAACAGCACTAAATGTTGATCTTCATGCCCCGGCTGTAACAACGTTTCTACGTTGCGGATTTCTAAATAGTCAGGATTAAATCCGAGTTCGGCCAATTGCAATTTATATTCTTGAGTGAGTCTAGAAAAATCTCTACGGCCTGCTTGAATTTCGTCCACTAACTCATGCATCTTTTTATAAAGAGTGGGTGCTAACTTACGCTCTTTACTTTCTAAATAATGATTTCTAGAACTCATAGCTAAACCATCATCTTCCCGGGTAGTGGTCACTCCAAATACTTTTAAGTTCATTGAAAAATCAGTCACCATGGCCTTGATTACCTGCAATTGCTGAAAGTCCTTTTCACCAAAGAAAGCTAAATTGGGTTGCACCATATTAAATAATTTGCACACTATGGTTGCCACACCACGAAAATGCCCAGGGCGACTGGCACCACAAATCATATAAGACAATCCAGGTACTTCCACAAAGGTTTGTTGCTCTAACCCTCTGGCGTAAATGTCGTTCGCGCTGGGCATAAATAGCACATCTATCCCTAAATCATCCAATAGACGACTATCGCTTTCCAAAGTCTTAGGATAAGCATCTAAATCTTCATCAGGACCAAATTGCATAGGATTGACAAAGATAGATACCACCACAATATCTGCTTGTTTCTTGGCTTCACGTACAAGGTTTAGATGGCCTTGATGCAAATTTCCCATAGTAGGAACAAAGGCAATCACCTTGGCACTGCTTTGCCAAGTGCGCCTGATTTCCCGTAGATCTGAAATTTCATTGATAATTTGCATAGTAGTAAATTACTTTAATAATGAGTTGCTAATAAACGCCCCAAGGGTGGACTAATTATAACTGTGCTCACCTGAGGGGAAACTCCCATCTTGAACTTCTTGAATATACTGGCTCACAGCCTCACACATATTGTTGGTTTGCTGCAAATAATTTTTGGAAAATTTAGGCATATAGTTGGCGCTAATGCCAAACATATCGTGCATCACTAATATTTGCCCATCTGTTTGCGCGCCAGCACCAATACCAATAACGGGAATACTAAGGTTTTGAGATATCTTGGCAGCTAAGTCCGTTGGAATACATTCCAGTACTAATAACTGGATACCGGCTTGTTCTAATTGTTTGGCCTGTTCAAAGATATTTTCGGCTTGTAAAACATCGCGGCCTTGCACTTTAAATCCACCAAACACATGTACCGACTGTGGTGTTAGGCCTAAATGACCACACACGGGCACACTACGTTCGTTCAAGCCCTTAATACTATCTAACAGCCAACTACCGCCTTCTAACTTGACCATACTTGCCCCTGCGCGCATTAGCTGTGCAGCACTTAAGTAGGTTTGTTCTGGGGTTGAATAGGACATAAAAGGCATGTCCGCCACAACAAAGGCTCGCTCAACACCCTTTTTCACAGCGCGGGTATGATAGGCAACATCTTCAAGGGTAACGCTTAATGTATCGTCATCACCTTTTAACACCATGCCAAGTGAGTCTCCAATCAACAAAATATCGATACCTTGTTCATCAAACAATTTTGCAAAACTTGCATCGTAAGCGGTTAAAGCAGTGATTTTAGTATTCTCTTGCTTCATTTTTAGCAAGGTTGAAGTCGTTACTTTTTTCATTAGATATGCTCCAATTTTTGATGTCATCAAAAAATACTATTTACTGCCTAGGCACAGTACGTATGGTAAACGCACTATACGGGATTTTTTCTGAATTTCTAGATCAGTACCAAACGCGTCATCCTTCGTAAACCATTTGTTGGACATGTCAGCACAAGATCGGATAATTTTTTACCACAGGGGAAAATCAAATCGGGGGCTATTTCAAACAGCGGATAAAGTACAAACTCTCTTTGTTTCATACCAGAGTGAGGAACCGTTAAATGCTCGTTATCAATCAGCTGTTGACCATACAACAGCATATCTAAATCTAAGGTTCTAGATCCCCATCTGTTAGCCTTGTGTATGCGACCTTGCTGACTTTCTATTAATTGAGTTTGTTGTAACAGGGTTTCTGGCGAAAGTGCAGTTTCTATTAGTGCAACAGCATTCACATAATCTGGTTGATCTTGTGATCCCATAGGTTTGCTTTGATACAAGCTTGAACACTTAATCAACGCAGAGTCAGGTAACGCAGCTAGGCTGTCACAGGCGGCTTGTATTTGCTTTTCAGGCAGCGCTAAATTACTGCCTAAGCCAATATAAACCTCAATCATACCTTTGGTTTAGGCTTTTTGCGGTTACGTCTGGGGCGTCTGGCAGGGGCGCCTTCCTGTTCACGTAGGACTTCTAGCATAGTCTTGCGTTGATCTTCATCTGCTTCTTGGAAGTCAGTCCACCATTGAGCTAGTTCAAACAAATCGCCGCCTTCAATCTGGCCACGCAATAGTAAGAAGTCATATGCGGCTCTAAATTTCGGATGTTCAAGCATTTGATACGCTCTGCGGCCATAACGCTTAGGTAAACGATTTTGTAACTGCCAGATTTCCCGAATGGGCGTACTAAAACGTTTGGGGATCATGATCCGCTGAATTTGACGATGCATGACATCGTTTAGCGCAAGGTTAAAGGCATCAAAGTGATTCAACCCACCTTCAACCATTAGCTGCTGACAACGTTCTTCTAATGGATACCACATAAACGCAGCAAAAATAAATGCAGGCGTGACTCTTTGCCCAGTATTAATACGATTATCTGTGTTAGTAAGCACTTGCTCTATAAATTTGTTCTCGCGACTCTCTGGTTGCTGTAGTAAAGGCGCTAATTGTGGAAAAAGTGCTTCAAACAAATGAAATTCTGACAACAGTTTGTAAGTGGCTAAACCTTGCCCTGATAACAATAGCTTAAGGATTTCTTCAAATAATCTGGCCGGTGGAATATTTGCCATTAATGGCGCCATACGTTTAATAGGTTCGGCACTTTCCTCGCTGATATGCATATCAAGCTTGGCAGCAAACCTCACAGCCCTGAGCATTCTGACGGGGTCTTCACGATAGCGGGTTTCAGGATCGCCTATGAGGGTAATTTTTTTATTTTTAATCGCTTGCATACCACCAGCAAAATCGCTGATCGAATAATCGGCGATATTGTAATACATGGCGTTGATGGTGAAGTCTCTGCGTTGTGCGTCTTCTTCAATACTACCAAATACGTTGTCGCGCAGTAATTGACCGTGGTCACTTTGTTTACTGACTTTAGACTCGCCTTCATCATTATTTTCATGATGACCACGGAAAGTAGCCACTTCGATAATTTCTCGGCCAAACACAATATGCGCCAACCTAAATCTACGCCCAATCAATCGGCAATTACGAAACAGCCCTTTGATTTGCTCTGGTGTAGCATCAGTAGTGACGTCAAAATCTTTTGGCTCTTTGCCTAATAATACATCTCGTACACAGCCACCGACTAAATACGCTTGATAACCGCTGTTGTGCAGACGATAAAGCACTTTAAGTGCGTTTTCACTCATTGAATCACGAGAAACAGAATGCTCAGCACGGGGAATGACAGTCGCAACAAGTGTAGCGGGCTTGTCTAGGGTTTTAGTGCGCAGAAC
>QIJM01000009.1 GCA_003232445.1 Paraglaciecola arctica | reverse complement strand
ATCAAGACAAGCTAGGCTTGCACACATTTACCAAGCCACCCATAACAATTTAACTAAATATCAAGACAAGCTAGGCTTTGGTTAGGAAATAAATCAAAGGATTGATGTCATGCCTCAGCCACGTAGTCGTCAGATTGGTTTGTTATACCAATCCATCCTAACAATGGACTAAATGGCAAGTTAATTTCTCGTGTTTGAATTAAGTTACTTGGCATTTTTATGCAAACGCATAAGTTGTCTACGTTTACGACGCTGTGAATCGTTCAGAGAGCTATGATCAGTTTCATAAGGGTTCGCTCCTTCTCTAAACTCAATTTTAATTGGTGTACCCATAACTTTTAATGATTTGCGGAAATAATTCATCAAATAACGTTTATACGAATCCGGTAAATCTTTTAACTGATTACCATGGATAACAATGAGTGGAGGATTGTATCCACCAGCATGGGCATATTTCATTTTAACACGGCGCCCGCGCACTACAGGAGGCTGATGATCATCTTGAGCCATGTCCATGATACGTGTCAACATAGAGGTATTAACCCGTTTGGTGGCTGAGGCGTAGGCTTCTTGCACTGATTCAAATAAATGCCCAACTCCCGTGCCATGTAAAGCTGAAATAAAGTGTAAGCGGGCAAAATCAATAAAGCCTAAACGTCTGTCTAATTCACGTTTGATCTCTTCTTTAACGTCTTTATTTAGGCCATCCCATTTATTCACTGCCACAACTAACGAACGACCCGCATTGAGAATAAAACCTAACAAACTTAAATCTTGATCGGTAATGCCTTCTTGCGCGTCAACTACAAATAACACCACATTCGATTCTTCAATGGCCTGCAAGGTTTTTACAATTGAAAATTTTTCCACCGCTTCTGAGATGTTTCTACGTCTTCTCACTCCAGCGGTATCAATCAGAATGTATTCTCTGTCGTCTCGTTCCATGGGAATAAAAATACTGTCTCGGGTCGTACCGGGTTGGTCATAAACCACCACACGTTCTTCGCCTAGGATACGATTGGTAAGAGTAGACTTACCGACATTAGGTTTACCGACTATCGCTAACTTGATGGGCAGTGCTTGCAATCTGGCTAGTTGTTCATCGGCATCTTCTTCTTGAAGCTCTTCATCACCCTGTTCAGGAATCTGCATATCGGGAAAATATTCAGCTATGGGAGAAAGGGAATTTTGCAGTAATTGTGTTACGCCTCTGCCGTGTGCTGCAGCGATTTGATTTACATCACCCAGACCCAAAGCAAAGAAATCGGCGCTTTCGCTATCACCATCAATCCCGTCGACCTTATTGGCGACCACATAAACCGGTTTTTCTTGTTTACGTAAGTGCTCAGCAATGCCTTGATCTGCTGCTGTCATGCCGCTACGCGCATCAACTAAAAACAACACCACATCGGCTTCTATAATAGCCAACAGAGATTGTTCGGCCATAGCCACATTAATGCCTTGTTCGTCACCACTAATACCACCGGTATCCACCACAATAAATTGTAGTCCTTCATATTTGGCTTGACCGTATTTTCTATCCCGAGTTAAGCCGGGAAAATCAGCCACCAACGCGTCTCGTGTACGTGTAAGACGATTAAACAAGGTGGATTTTCCAACATTTGGGCGGCCAACTAAGGCAACAACGGGTAACATAAATACATATCCTGTAGACAAAAACGGCTTGGAAATATTCCAAGCCGTTAAAAAATATTGGTGTGATTTTTTAGTATATACCCAAAATCATTGGAACTGCATGGCGGCGGCAAACGAATGAGACCCCATGAGCTTAGTCCACTAAGTGATTGGGGCGAATGAGTGCAGCCAACAAACAGGCAGTTTCAAGGATGACGGGTATATACCCAAACCTGCTTTATGGTGTTTGGATGGCCACTAATTTACCATCTCTGGTTTGGGTGTATAAGATGTCTCCATCCACCACAGGCGAGTGATAAATGCCTTCATCTTCATCATCATCGCCCACTTCTAAGCGCGCGACAATTTTACCATCAGCTTGATCAAACCAATGTAAATAACCAAATTTATCGCCTGCCACCAAATAATCACCAACAGGTGTAACCCCGGTCAACAAACGTTGTTTAAGCGCACCTTGGCTCCATAACTCAACACCATTACGACTATCCAATGCATACACATTACTGTTTACATCAACTAAATACAGCGTACTGCCCGATAATGACATTCGACGAAAAGACTTGTATTCACGCTTCCAAATGACCCGCCCTGTGCGCAATTCAACAGCGGCAAGTGTACCGTCATAAGAAATCACGTAAACATTGCCAGCCGCCACCAAAGGCTCACTATCAATATCCACAATTCGTTCTAACTCAGTCACACCTGTAGCAGACGAAATCACTTGCTCCCAAGCAGTCTGACCAGTTTCAAGGATACTGACTATCAGTTTGCCAGTTGCAGTACCTACAATAGCACCGCCGTTAACCGCCGCGGGGGAAGATACGCCACGCAATGACAAAGGGGGTACATCAGACTCAGACGACCAAACTTCTTCGCCATTATCTGCATTTAAGGCAAACATAAATCCAGACCCAGTATTAATCAGCACAATGCCCGCATCAATAGCAGGCGCGGCTAAGACTTCCCCCTTAACCGTAGTGATCCACTTTTGTTCGCCAGTATTAGCATCTAAAGCCACCACTTCACCATTCTCAGTGCCAAAGAAGACTGTTTCATAAGCGACACTGACTCCGCCAGCTATTTTAGCTGACAAACCATTCGACCAGAGTTTACCTATACCTGAAGTCAAATCTTCATCGTCGAAGATCGCGAAGTTTTTAGACCATACTTTTTTACCTGTCGCTTGTTCATAGGCATTTACTTCGCCTTGGCGGTTTGCCGCAAATACTTTGCCATAAGCCACTGCTGGCCTAAGTTTTGAATAAAATTGTCCAATCCCAGAGCCTAAATCTGTCGACCACGTTTCGGTTGGTGTAAATTGTGCTGCAATAGGTTTGAGTCTGCGGATTTCTAACTCATCTTCATCGTAAAACCAATCACTGATTGTTGTGCAGCTTGATAATAAAACAGAACTGGTTAACAGTAAGAATAAAAAAGATTGTTTCACTATTTTCACCTTAACCATTTGCCGCAATGGCTAAATTATCTAATTTCATTTTTAAAACCTGGTCACGCCCATTAGTTTCCATAGCGGCGCTGTAAGCAGCTCTGGCTTTATCAAATAATTGTTGAGCTTGGTATACATCGCCCTTAATTTCTTGGCTTTGGCCCTTAAATGCTTGGTCTGTTACCTTATCTGCACTTGTTAAGGCTAGCTCAAATTCACCTTGTTCTATTTGAATCCGAGCTAAACGAAGTTGCGCTACTGACTGAACGGCTGATAACTTGGCATTGTTGGTCACAAACTCAAGTTGTTTGGCCGCTTCAGTTAAGTCTTTGCGTTCGATGGCCTGTTGGGCCATTTCCAATGCCATTAACAGGGCATAACCCGTGTCACTATGACTATCGATAAAAGTTTTGGCTTGACTGAAACCCGCTTCACCTTTTACTAATTCTTCAGAGGCTTTTTCGTAGGCAAAAGAGGCCTGCTCTTTTGCTGCAATTTGTGAATCGTTATAATAGCGCCATCCTAAAAGACCACCCAAACCCAATAAAGCACCCATAACTAGCGCTAAACCATTCTCTTTCCAAAAGCGTTTAATGGCCTCGACTTGTTGTTCTTCTGTTTCGTACTGTTCCATCATCCATTCCTCTTACTGCTTGGCCATCGAAAGTTTGATAGCACAATAATGTTAATTCAAAAGTTTACGCTGTTAGACGTTAAATAGCTTTTGCGTAAAGTGAGTTAATTCGTTAATTGAAACTGTTTCTTGTGGTTGCTGTTCTCGTAAGTATTTAACCGCGACTTGCTGTGCCGCCATCTCATCCTGACCAATGATTAAGGCGACACTAGCACCACTTTGATCAGCACGCTTCATCTGTTTTTTAAAATTCCCACCGCCACAATGGTTCATCACTTTTATCTGCGGTAAAGTGTCTCTTAGTGTTTCACTGATCTGCCTGGCATATAGTTCAACAGATTCGTCCATGGCAGTGACATAAATGTCTACTACCGACTCTAGATTTTTGTCCAATTCCAATGTTTGTAGCATCAACACTATACGCTCAAGTCCCATGGCAAACCCTACGCCCGGAGTGGCTTTGCCGCCAAGTTGTTCAACCAAACCGTCATACCGTCCACCAGCACATACCGTTCCTTGGGCACCTAAACTATCAGTGACCCATTCAAATACACTACGATTATAATAATCCAGCCCACGCACCAAAGCAGGATTGACCCGATATTGGATACCTAAGCTGTCTAAACGTTCACACAATCCTTGAAAATGTATGGCCGACTCTTCGTCAAGACAATCAATCAGTTTTGGCGCATCTTTTACCACGTTTTGCACTTGTGGGTTTTTACTATCAAGCACTCGCAATGGGTTACTCTGTAGACGCCTTAAGCTATCTTCATCCAACTCAGATTCACGAGTTTTCAGAAATACCACTAAGAGCTCTTTATAAGCCACTCTAGCCTCAGCAGAACCAAGAGAGTTGATTTCTAAGGTGACGTTTTCACTGATCCCAAATTTTTCCCATAACCTTGCACAAAGCAATATCACTTCAGCGTCGATATCTGGTCCAGCTAAACCAAACACTTCCACACCAAATTGGTGGAACTGCCTGTAACGTCCCTTTTGTGGGCGTTCATGACGAAACATTTGGCCCATATACCAGAGGCGTTGTTGCTGGTTATACAATAAGCCATGCTCATTTCCAGCTCGCACCACACTGGCCGTGCCTTCTGGTCGCAACGTGAGACTGTCTGAATTGCGATCGGCGAAGGTGTACATTTCTTTTTCGACTATATCGGTTACTTCACCAATAGAGCGTTTGAATAAATCAGTGCTTTCAACGATAGGCGTGCGAATTTCTTGATAACCGTAACTGGCGACGACTTGGCGAATACTCGATTCAACGTACTGCCAAAGCCCTGATTCAGTGGGCAAGCAGTCGTTCATTCCTCGAATGGCCTGAATTTTTTTCGACACTAAAAATAATCTCTTATGCAATAATTAAAAAAAGCCCCGCATTATAGGGGCTTTATAGATAAACGTAAAATAATGAAAGTGAAAAAGCGCATAATAAATTGATGAAAATTTAGCGCGTTAACTAACCTAACTGTTTTACTTCGATCTTACGGCTTTCATCAAGCTGATTGGCTTTGGCACGAATACGCTTTTCAAGTTGGTCGACCAAATCATCATTCGATAAACGTTCTTTTTGACGTATACCATCCAAGTAAAAACCACTCATGTTACGCGCGCCCGTCAAGCCTAAATCTGAGATTTCTGCTTCTCCCGGGCCATTTACCACACAACCAATAATGGATACATCCATTGGGGTAAGTAAGTCTTCCAAGCGCTGCTCTAAGGCATTCACTGTGTTTATTACATCAAATTCTTGGCGAGAACAACTTGGGCAAGCAATCAAGTTAATGCCTCTAGAGCGAATGCGTAATGACTTTAATATATCGAATCCGACTTTGATTTCTTCCACAGGATCAGCCGCCAACGAAATACGAATTGTATCGCCAATACCCTCTGCCAGTAACATACCCAAGCCTACCGAACTTTTTACTGCACCAGCACGAATGCCGCCAGCTTCCGTAATACCTAAATGTAAGGGTTGATCAATTTGTTTGGCCAACTCTCGATAAGCCCCTACCGCTAAAAACACATCAGAGGCTTTGACACTGACCTTAAATTGGTCAAAATTGAGTTTATCTAGAATATCCACATGGCGCATAGCAGATTCAACTAAGGCTGCTGGTGTCGGCTCCCCATACTTTTCTTGTAAGTCTTTTTCTAAAGAACCACCATTAACACCAATACGAATAGGAATGCCTTTATCTCTGGCACAATCTACTACTGAGCGAACTCTATCCATACTGCCAATGTTACCGGGGTTAATCCGCAAACAATCCACACCATATTCTGCCACTTTTAAGGCAATACGGTAATCAAAGTGAATGTCCGCAATCAGTGGCACTGTGACTTGCTGTTTGATTAATTTAAACGCTTCAGCCGCATCCATAGTAGGCACAGATACTCTGACTATTTCACCTCCCACACCTTGAATTCGCTTAATTTGCGCAACTGTTGCGTCTACATCAGTGGTGGGGGTATTCGTCATAGACTGCACAGCAATGGGTGCACCATCACCTATAGGCACATTACCTACATTGATACGTTTGGAAGGTCGACGTTTAATAGGTGATTCAGAAAACATAGTGATAACTTAACTCTATTTATTGGGTCAATTATTCAGACAGGGGTAAATCAAATTTGGCAATGCGCCCAGAAGGTAAGAAAGACATATCTAAAGGTTCACCTGCGTAGCGAATTTTTACCACTTCAGGCGCACCTAAAGTCACGACAAAAGGCGGGATACCTGTCACTGGCATGACCCTGCCTTTAACTTTGACCCCATAAGCAATGTTTTCACCTGTGGCGTCGGCCAGATTCATCCAGCAATCGCCAGAAAATTCAAATATCAGCTCAACTGGCGCAGCAGTTTCAGTAACCGTTGTTGCTATAACATCCGTCAGTACGGCCAAGTTACTTGTCTCATCCACAATTTCTGCGCCAATAAATGGGTTATCGATTGTTTGTTCTTCAATAACTGGCACAAGTTGAACCTCTGATGTTGCAACAGCAGAATCATCAATAGGCATATTTTCATCTAGAGATGCCGATATAGAGGTCTCAGTTTCTGGCGTTGAAGTATCTTCGAGTGGCAATACTTCTTGGGTAACAATTTCTGGATTATTACTCACATCTGATGCTGTAGTAGTGTCAGTTGAGCTTTGTTGAAACCACCAAATAACCACTAAGGCAATCACTACGGCCACAATCAAATAAGTGACTAACATCAACTTGTCATCATTCGCCTGATTAGCAAATTTGCGTGAAAAACTTTGTAGTTTGACAGGTTCCTTTTTCTGAGTATTTAGTTTTTCAAAAGCACTTAATATATCTGACTCGTCAACCTGAACGTTTTTTGCATATAGCTTTAGATACCCTCTGACAAACGTCAACGAAAGATTAATGTCGTAGTTGTCTTGTTCAATGTCTTTAATTAGGGTCTTTTTTAATTTAATTTTGTCAGCAATGTCTTGGATCGACAAATTAGCCCGCTCACGCGCCTGCTTTAATATCTGACCCGGCCCTTGAATTAGCGTTTCTGGTTGTTCTTGTTCTTCTTTTTCAATCATAGTTTAGCTTTACTCTACAGCGCTTGGGGCAACTAAAGATATCTTCTTGCCCTCGAAAATAGCCGACGCGTCGACTAAACCATTCCAGTCTATCAGACGTTGCATTCTGATGTTGTAAAGAAGAGAAATCCGATATAGATTCTCGCCTTCAGCAACAACATGGAAGTCTGGTATATCCACGATTTCTGACTCTACTTGACTAACCTGCTCTGTTACTTGTTCTGCTACTACTGCATCAGTTTGGTCAATGTCATCCGTGTTTATGTCTGCGTTATTTGCATTTGTTAATGAATCATTCTTTTTTGGCTGTGTCACTGAATTGACAGCTGGCTTTTCAGCTGGCTTTTCAGTTGGCTTTTCAGTTGGCTTTTCAGTTGGCTTTTCAGTTGGTTGAGATCCAACCGACTCTGAAGCGGTTTCCACTGTTTTTATTAACACTGGGGACTTTGCTGTTTTGCTCACCACTTCAGGAGACGACTGCAGGTCAGTTAACATTGACTTTGTTACTGGGTCATTAGGAAATATCCTCAACAACATATCCGAATAACCTTTTGCGGCAGTATCGTTGCCTGTGCCACGCTCAATCTTGATTGCCATTAACAGACTTTGAGGACTGATATTAGACACTTTTTCATAACGTCTGAGAATAGCTCTAGCTTCTTGCCACTGTTGTGTTTCGACCAATGAACGAGCGAGTAGAAACAGACTGTTCGCCCTTCCAGGTTGATGGTTAACCGCACTACGTAAGTATTGTATGGCGTCTTCAGGTCGGCCTTGGCTTCGGCTACACAAAGCTAAATTTTCATAGGTTTCGGCGCTGGAGATATAACTGCTGGTGTTCACTGCTTTAAGAAAATACTTTGTGGCTTTTTCATAGTCGCCATTCTGGCATAAAAACGCACCATAACTGTTCGCTATGTTGGCGTTTTTTGGTTCAAGATCCATAGCGAATTGATAAGCATTTTCGGCCAGCTCTAACTCACTCACATTTTGATAATAATAAGCCATGGCAAAATTAGCGTCTGCTGACCTAGGTGCAAATTCTAATGCTTTGTCTAAATTAAACTTTGCTTGACTAAAATTACCGTTTTTAAGATAAGTCAAACCGAGAGAAACACGTGTTTTGGCCGCCTTTATTTGATCAAAATTTTGGCCATAGCTTTGACTATTTTGACTGATGCATCCACTGAGTAGCATCAGCACAATAAAAAAAACACTGAGAATTTTTAGCATGGAATTCATTAGAACCTATTTGACATATTGCCGATAAAAAAAATTATTATGTCATCTTGACTGAAATGCTCTCGCCCTTCAGCTGTTTTTTCAACATTCTTTTTGTGCGATCCACCACATCACCCACTAACTGGCCACAGGCTGCATCGATATCGTCACCTCTAGTACGGCGAACTACAACGATGAACCCGTATTCCATAAGGACTTTAGCAAAACGGTCAATCCGCGAGTTGCTGGAGCATGTATAAGGTGAGCCTGGGTATGGATTAAACGGAATAAGGTTTATTTTACATGGCGTCTCTGCCAATAATTTTGCCAGCGCATGAGCTTGGTCGGTGCTATCGTTAACCCCGTTTAACATCACGTACTCTACCGTTACTTTACCTTGATTGGCGTTTGACTTAGCCAAATATCTTCTAACACTGGCTAGAAACACGTCAATAGGGTATTTTTTATTAACCGGTACAAGTTCATCACGTAATGCATTATCTGGCGCATGTAAGGATATAGCCAATGCTACGTCTATTTGCTCACCCAACATATCAAGTGCTGGCACCACACCTGAGGTACTTAAAGTCACTCTGCGTTTGGATAAGCCAAAAGCAAGATCGTCCAGCATCAGCTCCATGGCGGGCACAACGTTTTTAACATTCAACAACGGCTCACCCATACCCATCATCACTACGTTAGTGATGGGACGTTTAGCAGTATCATTATTTAAACCGATAGTCGTTGCAACTCGCCAAACTTGGCCAATGATCTCAGACACTTTTAGATTACGATTAAACCCTTGCTGGGCGGTAGAACAAAAAGTACATTCCAGCGCACAACCGACTTGTGACGACACGCATAGTGTTGCTCGGTCGCCATCGGGTATCCAAACTGTTTCGACTTCTTGACCGCCTTCTAGTTTTAAGGCAAATTTAATGGTGCCGTCTGCGGCATTCTGCTGGTAAGCAATTTCTGGAGCTTTAATTTCACATTTCGCCTGAAGCTTAGTACGCAAAACCTTATTGAGGTTGGTCATCTGCTCAAAATCTGCCACACCTTGCTGGTAGATCCATTTCATAACTTGTTCTGCTCTGAAGGGTTTTTCTCCCATCTCATTAAAAAATCTGCGTAAACCGTCTCGAGTTAAATCAAGTAAGTTAATTTTTTTAGCTTGGGCAGATACCACTTCAATTGTCACAATAAACCTCAATACTCAGACTAGTTTGCTGTCATTTTAACCGATTACTCAGCTTTTGCAGCAGATACAACAAATGACACTAAATAACACAAAAGGGAGCCTAAGCCCCCCTTTATTATAAGCAAATTTAGGCTTAACGAGTACGTGGGCAAACTTCTTCGTCACTAAAGAAATAAGCAATTTCACGAGCTGCTGATCCAGGTGCATCTGAACCATGACAGGCATTCTCATCAATTGAAGCAGCATAATCAGCACGTAAGGTGCCCGCTAGCGCTTCAGCTGGGTTAGTAGCACCCATGATTTCACGATTTCTCAAAACAGCATTCTCACCTTCCAACACTTGGACCATAACCGGACCAGAGGTCATGAAAGAGACTAAAGCAGCAAAAAATGGACGTTCGCTATGCTCCGCATAGAACCCTTCTGCTTGCTCTTTGCTCAAATGTAGCATTTTAGATGCTACTAATCTTAGGCCCGCAGACTCAAAACGGTTGTAAATAGCACCAATAACATTTTTTGCAACTGCATCAGGCTTAATGATAGAAAAAGTGCGCTCTAAGGCCATTTTTGTAACTCCAGTGTTAGTAATATTTCATCCTAATATTTCGTCCCTAGAGGACAGATACAAGGACAGATAAAATTCGCGCGGATTATATGCAATTAGACAGCAAATACATAGTATAGATTGCATATTATTCTGTCCCTAAAATCTAGGCTGATGTAATTTAGAGACGAGGTAATTTTGATTAAATTTTTAGTGCTTATTCCTGTTGTGTTGTGTTTGCTTTGGTTTATGTATTTGAAAAAAAAGGACTATAGCTTAGGTGATGGCAAACAAGGGTTTATATATATTTTCATTTTTTGTACTGTGATTGCAGTGTTTTACAGCTCTTTGTTATGGGTTACTGAATAAGGCTGGCAAACTAATAACCTTGTTTGCCAAAATTGACTTAATAAAAAAGAGCGGTAAACGCTCTTTTTTAGGTGGTATGGGTATATCAGACTATTGATAAATCTCAATATCTGCCTGCGCCTTTAAAGACTCGATTACCGCGCCATATAGTATTTGAGACTTACTCGATGCCAGACGATTTTGTAATGAAGTCAATTGCTGAGCATTTGCCTCTACAGCTGAGTTAACTTGAGTCAGTTGCACTAGACTGATATCTCCAGTGACTAAATCAACTACACTCGTATCAGCTGCAGATAGCTTGAACAATGCATCAACAATAGTCTGAGACAAAGCCGCATCATTTCGTGTTACTTCTTGTTTCTCTGCCCAGCTAAGCTCAAGAGTGAGTAATTTAGCATTCACATCCTCACTGTCAGCTAAGGCTGTTTTCACTTCTAAGGCCCAATCTCTGGCAGCTTGTTGAGCAGCTTGTGCAGACAAAGTCTGTTGAACTTGCTCTTTAACCTCTTCTATAACTTTAGTTCGCTCGGGCTCATGTTCGGCCACTCTAACAACCATAAAGTGATTACTGCCTAGCTCTAACACTTCACTATTTACCGCATCTTCAATTAACTCAAAACTGAACGCACTGGCTAATACGTTAGGATTAGACACAGCGACTGGCGCATTGGCTCGACTAAACAAAGCAGTAGTACTTATCGCTTTACCGGCAATGTCTGCCACTTCATTAAGATTGTCAGGCACTTCGAAAGCCACTTCTGCAACCCTTTGGCTAATCTCGTAAAAACGCTCTTCTGCTTTGAAAGCTTTAACCTTGGTCGTTATCTCTTCTTTTACATTCTCGAAAGCATTAACTTGCTCTGGCTTAACATCAGTTAACTTAATAATGTGATAACCAAACTCACTTTTGACGACACTGCTCACATCACCTTTGCTGGCGAGTGAAAAGGCAGCGTCTTCAAACACAGGATCCATGATGCCTTTGCCAAACCAACCTAAGTCACCACCATTTTCAGCGCTGAAAGTATCGCTTGAGAATGTCTTAGCCAGCTCAGCAAAGTCTTCTCCGGCTTGTATTTTAGCCAGAATTTCTTCAGCCTTAGTAGCGATTGTTTCGTCTTGCTCGGCACTTTCGAACAAAATATGTGCCGCTTGACGCTCTTCGTCAGTACGATAATCAACAAGGTTTTGTTGATAATATTCCGCGAGTTCATCTTCGTTGACTTCAATCCCAGGCAATAAATCTTCTAATACCAGCTCAACATAAGACAAACTGACTTTTTGCTCTGTATCAAACTGACTAATATTGCTTTGATAATAAGTCGAAATTTCATCATCAGTGATGTTGACTTGTTCAAGGAATTTAGCCGCAGGAACATTCACATAACGAATGTCTCGAGTTTGCTGCTGCATAAGGTGTGCTGTTTTTGCTTCACTTGTTAACGCGAATTCAGTTCCCATTAATGATTGTGACAGTTGCCTGCGCACCATATCAACACGCATGTAATCTCTAAAGTTATTAGTCTGAAAACCTGCTTGGCGTAAAACGGCTAGGTAACGGTCATTATCAAACTGACCGTCTACATGAAATTCTTGCATAGCAACTATGGCTGACTTGATTTGCTCATCGCTGACTCTCAAGCCTAATTCTTGGGCGGCTTGGTCGAGCAGTTTTTCACTAATCAGGCGATCTAATATCCCCTGACGCAAATTTTGCAGGTATGCAGTATCACTTGCCAATGTGGCAAAGGCTTCACCAAACTGAGATTCCATCCGCGAACGTTCGTTTTGATAGGCGCGTTCCAATTCATCAAGGCCTATTTCTTCACCATTTACATTGGCCGCGGCGGCAGGTGCAGATGAATTGATGTAACTCCCCACTCCTGCAAATATAAAACTTAAAACAACTAATACTAAGACCCCCATAGCCCAAGGGCCTTGTGATCCTTCTCTGATTCTTTCCAACATACTAAAGTCCAAACTCCAATGAGCTGTTATTGATAAGTACTGAAGACACCTAAGTTAGATTGTCTTAGTCGCAAGCGCGCGGGATTATATACCAATCGAGTTCATTTATTAATGATTGTTCGCAGTGAATTAAAAAATATCTGGCAAGCTTTAATAAAGGTTAAAACAGGATCGGCACAAACTGCACAAAAACAAAAGGCGATGATAAATCATCGCCTTTTGGTACAAATGAACTAAGTGATTAGTTACAAGCGTCTTTTAATGCTTTACCCGCTTTAAACGAAGGTACTTTAGCTGCTGAAATTTGAATAGTCTCACCAGTTTGAGGATTACGACCACTGCGAGCAGCACGGTCGCGTACAGAGAATGTTCCGAAACCAACTAATGCAACTTGGTCCCCGTCTTTAAGTGCTGTAGTTACAGCGCCAGTCAATGCATCTAATGCACGACCCGCAGCTGCTTTAGAAATATCTGCGCTTGCAGCGATGGTATCAATAAGTTCTGACTTATTCACAATATGAACCCCTTCAATTGTTATTATATTTACGGCCTGCAC
>QIJM01000102.1 GCA_003232445.1 Paraglaciecola arctica | reverse complement strand
TAGTATTTATGCAAATCTGTTATATGGCAGCGACATTATTGGCAGTTACGTTAATGGAACCATTGATGCTGGCCGATGCTCAAAAACAAGGACCGATTGAATTAGCTGATTTTAAAAATCAGGTATTATTAGCGCAGGTATATGCGGTCAGTGGCTTGGCCATTATATTGATATTTTTATCGACACAATTTTCAAAGTATATGACTTTTATTACATCAATTGGTCAATTGGCAGCTGTGTTATACGCTTATTTTTACGTGATCAATCCACCGGGCCAATAAAACCAATAGACAGCGTATTGTTATAAGCGGATAAGAATACCGATACTAGTCGTTTGAATTTTTATCTCGTTCTGTCAAAGTGACCAACTCGCGTCGGAAATTTTAGAGGTCGAGGAGCGTCTTAGACTGGCAATGTTGCAATCAGATGTGCATGTTCTAGATGAATTGCTTGGCCCCAAGCTTATTTTTACCAATCATCTTGGGAAAATCATGACAAAAAAAGATGACCTTGAAGCACATCAATCAGGGATGTTGAGTATAGAAGTGTTGACACTAACAGAATTGCAGGTACAGGTAATTGGCGAAGTTGCTATTGTGACTGCACAGGCGCATTTAGTCGGTAGTTACGCTGGCAATAAATCTGAGGCGGATTTTCGCTTTACACGGGTATGGGCTTTTTCTGAGACCTGGCGGGTGATTGTTGCTCATTCGACTTTGGTGACCTGATTTTGTAGACTGGGCTTCGCGAAGCAGATGTCGGCAGAAATGGTTTCCTAAGTTACACTTGCGCAATGCTTTCTTATATTAGATCGTGGATTTTTTTGTTTATGCTTATTGTCAGCGCTTGTTATTATTCTTTTAGACAACGCCCCTCTTGCAACCGCCAGCCACAAGATTTTTTCCAGGCCAACAACTGGGGTTGTAAATTACGATGTTAAACACTTTAGTGATACTTTTTAGCTATCTGCTCAATAAGTTTGGGTATGCTTGAGTGGGCATCCTTTATAGACTGAGAATGTCGTTTATCACCAAACTCTTGATATTCAACTCTTAATTCATGATGCTCCGTTACTCCAAGGTAATTACTGACAGAGCGAATATGCGGGTTCAAATGATTCATCTCTTCCCTTATACCGCCCACTGCAAATCCAAATTCCCCACAGGAAGTTAGAAGTACCAAAGTCTTACCCGACATAACCGGTTGCAACGGAAAGTCACCACGGCTTAAGTCAAAGGTAAAAGTTTTGTTGATTCTGATTACTTGGTCAAACCACGCCTTCAACGAAGCTGGCATACCGTAGTTATACATCGGTGTTGAAATTAAAATGATATCCGCTTCTGTTAATTCATCAATAAACAGGTCAGACGAAGCTAGTAATGAGCTGTGTTCACCTGTTCTTTTGTCTTCCGGTGTAAAAACCGCTGCAATCCAATTTTCTGATATAAATTCTGGAGGCGTGCTACCTATATCGCGATAGATGAATTTATCTTTGCTATATTTATCATGCCATTGGCTTTTAAACGCTTTACTTAACGCTCTCGAAACGGAACCCTGCTTACGTGCACTTGAATCAATTTGTAAAATTGTTACCATAAAGGCCTCTCTATTAAAATTACCAAACTCTATGCGTTGAACTATCAGTTAAACTAGATAGTTTGACAAGTGGTAACATTTCATCTATAAATGAGATAATTTCATCTATAAGGTCGAGAAAAGTGTTCACTCTTTTACCTCAACTCAATAGCATTAGGGTATTTGAAGCGGCAGCAAGGTTAAGTAGTTTTAAAGCAGCAGCAGAGGAATTAAATGTCACTCCAACTGCTGTATCACATCAAATCTGTAACTTAGAGGAAAAGTTGGGAACACGGCTGTTTGAACGCAAAACGAGAGCAGTTACCCTGACTCCAGAAGGAGATAAACTCGCACAGGTTGCTCATCAATCATTACAACAGATAGCCTCTACGCTTGAGGAAATATCCGAAATTCAGACTGTACTAAAAATCAGTACCACTGCATCTTTTGCTGCTATGTGGCTAGTTCCAAGACTGGCACACTTTCAAAAAATATATCCTGAAATTCAAGTGGAGATAAAAACTGGGGAACATCTCGATGATCTACAGAAAGATCGGCGAATTGACCTTGCTATACGATATGGGCATCATGATGAATCGGATGAAAGTGCCACAAAACTAGTTACTGAATATTTTGGTGTCTATGCTACACAAGATTATCTTAGTCGATGTAATAATATTAAAAATGCAACACTCATAGAAACCCAATGGCAAAATAAAAATTTGCCTTCAATCACTTGGGAGCAATGGCTACAAAAATATGACACAAATACATACGCGCCTAAAATACGTTATTTTGATCAAGAGCATCACGTTTTGCAAGCAGCTTTGGCCGGCCAGGGAGTAGCACTGGTTAGTTCAGTATTGGTTCAAACCGCCTTACAGCAAGGTTGGTTACTATCATACAGAAACGATTGTTATTTACCGGGTCTCACATACTATTTATTATCTTCACCTTATAGCAAAAATCTTCGAAAACTCGCAGTGTTTCGCGATTGGTTAATAGAGGAATTATCAGAAAATCCCTAACAGAGTGTCCGCGATGATCCCGTGTCTTTATATTCATAAGCGCACAGTTTTTTCATTTTCCCCATAACCAGGGACTAAACGTTGATAATCCTTTTACGTAAACGCAACGTATTATATTTGAGTTTAGCAGCGTTGGAAATAAGGTTGGGCGAAGCTATATAACAGGACGAGAATAATTCAATGTAGAAATTAGTTAACATTTTACGAAAAATGTAGCTAACTCTGTCGGTGTATGCTAACAGGATAAACCAAATTTGTTTTATAAGCGTTATAACATTTGATATTCACTACAACGCAAATATTATAGGAGTTATTAGTTGACAACAAGTATTCTAAAAACTGAAAAATATACCGAGAGAGACAATCGGCTACCCGAATCTGGGCGGCATATATTGGCGCATTTCGATGATGATAGTATCGTTGTTTATCAAGCCTATCGACCAGCGATAGGACACTATGCGGCAAGCCACGGATATTTTGGTGGACCCTTTAGCTTTTCGAGAATGACCTGGATTAAACCAAATTTCTTATGGATGATGTACCGATCTAAATGGGGAACAAAAATTGGCCAGAAAGTGATACTCGCGATAACACTTAAACGCAACTTTTTTGATAAAGTTGTTGCTCAGGCCGTACCCGCACTATTTAGAGAAAGCAATTTCAAAAATCAGTCAGACTGGAAAAAATCGCTCGCTAAAAATCCTATCCGGGTTCAATGGGATCCAGACCGGAATCCCTATGGACACGCCATATCACGTCGTGCAATCCAGCTTGGGTTAAAAGGTGATATTGTGAAAGAATATGCCCAAGATGCGACTTTACAGATCGAAGATATTTCAGAGTTCGTCCAGAAACAGTATCGACACGTGCAATCACAAAATCTGCAAAAGTTAATCATGCCTGTTGAGCATGTCTATGTTGCGGATAGCGTCTCTCGGAAATAAAAAAACGGTTAAGACAACTGCGGTCTCTAGCATAAACTCTGTGTGAATGTTTTTTTCGGTAGTTACAGTGGCAATAAATCTGAGGCAGATTTTCGTTTTACGCGGGTATGGGCTTTTTCCGAGACCTGGCGGGTGATTGTTGCTCATTCGACTTTGGTGACCTGATTTTGTAGACCGGACTTTGCGAAGCACATGTCGGTAGAAATGGTTTCCTAAGTTACACTTGCCCAATGTTTTCTTTTATTAAATCGTGGATTTTTTTCATGCTTATTGTCAGAGTTTGTTATTATTCTTTTAGACAACGCCCCTCTTGCAACCGCCAGCCACAAGATTTTTTCCAGGCCAACAACTGGGGTTGTAACTGTCCTGGAAAAAACTTCTGTCTGGCGGTTGAGGGGCTTCCATTGAATTTTGTCTCAACGTTGTTATTGTCTATGAAGTTGTCTTTTTTGTTTTTTACGAAGATTTTTAATAAATTCATTTTTATTGCGTTTAATCTTTACCAGGAAATCTTTCAGTGCCGCTGGTGGGTGCTTGTCATGTTTGCCCGCAAACAAGATCATTTCAATCATGATAGGCAATAAATCCAGGCCCATATCTGTCAAGCGGTAGATATATTTAGACAACTTGATTTTATCTTGTTCTTTGCTAATTATTCCCTGGTCTTCGAGTCGTTTTAGTCTATTTGCTAAAACATTTGTGGCGATACCTTCTTCTGAATTGGCGAAATCGCCGAAATAAGATTTTTCAGTAAGAATAATATCTCGAATGATGAGCATAGCCCATCGATCTCCGATGATATCGATTGTATAGGTAATGGGGCAGGCTGACCTACGGTATTTGCGCGGCATATTCATACAGATATTTTATCATCTAACTAATTCCACTTGCAATTAGAAAGTGGATATCTTATGCTAATTTCACTTGCAGAATGAAAGTATTATTGACGCAATTTCGTCTATACTGGCTAGGCTTTCGCTTTTTGTAGTTTTTTTTGCCGCTAGTACGATAGGCTTGATTTATTGAAAGGAAAATATCATGAAATTCTATACGGTGCCTGTCTCTCCAAATTGTCGTAAGGCTGAGTCAACAATTTATCATTTAGATTTGGATGTTGAAATTATTCAAAAAGACATTATGAGCGGGGAGCTGAATAAGGAAGACTATTTGAGGATCAATCCTAACGGTATGGTTCCGGCACTTGAAGATGGCGAGTTTAAATTATGGGAATCGAACGCGATAATGCAATACCTTGCAGACAAGGCCAGAGCAGAAGAATTTTTTCCCAAAAATTTTAAGCAAAGAATGAGTATAGTGAAATGGCAGTTTTGGGGTGCTTTGCATTTTAATAGGAGCGTCGGTACGATTTGTTGGGAAACGGTAGCAAAGCCTGCTTTTGGTTTAGGTGATCCTGATCAATCAGCGATTGATTTCGCACTAGATGGATTTCACTGTTGTGCAAAGATACTCAATCAGCAACTAAACAGTACAGATTTTATCGTTGGAAACTCGCCGACCCTTGCTGATTTTTCTGTGGGAGACCATTCAGCATTAGCATTAAACGAGCATTCGCAAATACCATTAGATGAGTATTCAAATATAAAATCCTGGTATCAACGTTTGGAGGAAATTCCTGGTTGGGAAAAAACCAGACCTTCTTTTTAGAACATGAAACGGGATTAAATTAGTTTGCTCGCGGGAGATATTGGCCATCATGAAAAAAAAATTAGTGCACCCAAAGGCTCAGCTACACGGAGTTATTAAAAAAGTATTTGATAATATCTGGTTTGTCCAGGGCACAGTGAAAATGCCGATGTTAGTGCCGATGAAAATATCTCATTCAATGACCATTATTAAAAACCCGGACAATAATGAACTAAGCCTGATAAATTCAATGAGGTTAAGTGAAGATGGAATCCGAGAACTGGAAAAGTTGGGAAGGGTGACAAATATTATTCGTATCGCGGGGTATCACGGTAAGGACGATGGCTATTATCGGGAGCGATTTGATGCCAAAATATTTGCGATTAAAGGCCAAACGTATACCCGAAAAATGAGTGATAATATAAACGCCGAAGAGGGCTACCTGCAACCCGATGAATGGTTGGATAAAGACAGTGTTTTGCCAATAGGTTCGGCTACACTTAAGATACTTGAAAGCGCGAGTCCAACCGAGGCGATTATATTGCTGGAAAGAGAAGGGGGAATATTAATTACCGGTGATTCGTTACAAAACACCCCGATAGCAGATCAATATGTTAATTTCCTTGCGCGGATAATGATGAAAAAAATGGGTTTTTACAAAGCTTATAATGTAGGACCAGCGTGGTTGCAATTTGCGAAACCCGATGAAGACGATGTGCGTTCTATTCTTGCTTTAAATTTTGATCATGTACTTCCTGGTCATGGCGATGCTGTCATTGGAAAGGCAAAAGAAAAATATCGCCCGGTACTTGAGGGCGAACTTAAGGGTTGTCATTCAAAATAAAGCAGTTAAGAATCATCCGATTTTGTGATGTGTATTCGTGGTAACGGTTTATCTTTTAACTAGTTCACATTTTCAAAACTCATCTCGAATCACTTAGAGCATCATGGTGCGTCTACTGAAATTTTCTTGTATCCACGATTATTAACGTCTCGAAAATAGTGCATTTTAGCTAATTTTATTTCGCTTAATCCAGGTATACTTGGAGCCAGCAATACGCTTAAAAAACCGGTGAAGACCCATGCAATTTTTACAACTGTTCAAACGCTATTTACAACGAGAGTCTCATAGCTGGGTTAAAGAAGATCTGATTAGCGAATCACAGGCTGAATCTATTTGTCAGCGTTATGATATTAATTACCACGATACATCGCAGAGATCATTTGGTTATTATGTGCTGGTAACGCTGGGTTATCTATTTATCGGGCTGGCGATGATGACGCTAATAGGCGAGAACTGGGACAGCATTCCGCGTGCCGTTCGACTGGGTGGCGTGATTGCCGTTACCTTGCTGATTAACTATTTTGGCTACTTTCACTGGACCCGAAACAATACCGGAGCATCAATATCCCTATTTTTTCTAGGATCGATCATGTTTGGCGCATCCATTATGCTCATTGCGCAAATTTATCACCTGGGCGAGCACTATCCTGATGGTATTTTGTGGTGGACCCTGGGAGTACTACCCCTCGCAATATTATTACGAAGCAATGTGATTATGCTGTTAGCGATGGTATTGGCTTTTACCTGGTTTTTTGTTGAAACCAGTCTTGGTTATTTTCCAACATGGTTTCCGATTTTTATGGCGGTTTTGGCATGGCACCTATTTTACCACAAACCTAATCTAATCCTGTTTCTAATGCTATTAGCCGGTTCATTTTTATTTGTTGGGTATTTACATGTCTGGTATACGGACAAATCCTATCGGCTAGATCCAGAAATTGATATTGTGTTTACTGGGATAGCGCTGCTTGTGTATTATTATGCATTGGCACATTGGATGATACATAAAGGCAAGGGTGTATTCGTAAACTATGGTTTTGTCGTACAGATGTTGATCGTGTATGGGTTGATTCTTTTACTGGCTATTTTCAGCTTTAAATTGCCATGGCGAGAATTGATCAACGAATCACTTGTATACAGTAAAGTGACGATTGCTTTAGTCATGCTGATTTTGGGATCTGCCATTGCCACCGCGTACGCCGGCAGCCGTTCGATGACAAAAATAACATCGACCATCGGGCTATCGCTTGTGTGTATGACAGGATTGTTCGCGATGGAATTTCTCGAAGACCGCAACCTTGGCGTTGTTTTTCAGGTGATAAGCAATATTGCGCTTGTGGCGACCGGTGTTGGTTTGGTTGTGCAAGGCATTCGATACGGGTTTAGCAGTTATTTCTACACTGGGGTGTTTGCCATATTGCTCACTGGTTTAATGCGCTATATCGATCTAGTGGGGGATTATATCGGTGCCACTGTACTTTTTATTATTTTTGCAATCATACTGTTGGGCACAGCACGATTCTGGAAAAATTATCTGATGCAACAAGGTGAAAGCAAATGAATAAGCAGTGGGTAAAACACGGATTAATTGTTGCCATCAGCTTTCAGTTTTTAATCTTGATGGTCGAATATCTAAACTCGGTTTATCCAATCTGGTTTGGCCAGGAGATTCGATTAAAAACCGTTCCTGTGGATCCAAGAAGCCTGTTTCGTGGTAACTATGCACGTTTGGGATATGATATCTCTCGCGTTCAATTGATAGAGAGCGGGGAGAAAAAACCTATTCGTACAGGCGAAAAGGTCTATGTCAAACTAAAGAAAGGGAGTGATGGGCTCTATGTTTATGAACGCGCGACACTAACCAAACCCAATAGTGGTCTGTTTATACGTGGCCGGGTACAGGATACTTATGTCTATAGCAATAGTCGCGTCAGGGTTAAATATGGCATCGAGGCTTTTTTTGCGAAAAAGAAAAAAGCCCTGGACCTGGAATCGCGATTACGGGCAGGTGGTGTCGCAGTAGTCAGGGTTGCCGGTAACGGTAAAGCAGCATTGCTAGATGTAGAGCCACTAACACATAAGTAAGTTATGCTAGACATGCTAGCTTAAAGTGTTCCCCGTGTGTTTTTTAACAAAATATAAAAATCAGCAGGTGCAGGTGTTTCGAAAGTAAGCCTTTTTTTGGTGTTAGGCTCTATAATACTAAGGCTTAGCGCATGCAGTCCCATGCGCGGCCCTTCAATTCCATAACGTGAGTCGCCTATCACCGGGTGTCCTAACCAAGATAAATGCGCACGAATTTGATGTTGGCGGCCAGTCTCAAGCGTAAGCTCCAGGAGTGATAATTCATTCACGCTACGTTGGGTGGTAAAATGCGTGACGGCATTTTTAGCCTCAGGATGTGCTCCGACATGCATTCGATATTCTTTTTCATCTGCGCGCAGGGGCTGATCAATCACCCCTTGTTTAGGGTTAGGACAGCCTTGTACTATCGCTAGATAATTTTTTATAGCCTGAGGCCATAATTGCATGATTGCTTCGCGCATGTTACGTGAAGTAGCAAACAACAACACACCAGAGGTATCGCGGTCAAGTCGATGTACTGGCCAAAGTTTCACTGATTGCTGAGGGCGGGAGAGCTGCTTGCGAAGAATGGCAAGTGCATGGTTTCTAGTTTCACTCGCGGATGCCACAGATAACAATCCTGCCGGTTTATTAATAGCGATAAGGTTGCGATCAGAATACAGGATTTCGAGTTGGCCTGAGGTTTGCGATATTTTTTTTGTCGACGCCAGTACTTCTACATTGTCGCCTACTTTCAATGCATAATTATGTTGTACAATGGACTGGCCGTTTACTATTACGCAGCCGGCTTTGAGTCGTTGCTTAATCTTTTTTCGGCTCCACCCTTGAAGTTGGTTAATGAGAAAATCCATTAGGCCATTGGGCTCATTTACTCTTAACCTATCGGACATCAGTTTTTTGCCTTGTTGCTTCAGTCATGTTGACTATACAGAATTTTTTTTCAGTAACAACTTTTGCGAAGTTCCATGGTTGCACTTTCGAGCATTACCAGGCGTGATTATTGGGCTAATGCTATAAAGATGATGCAAAACTAATACTGAATTAATTGGGCATAATACTAGCGAATATCAGCCTGTTACAACTGTAATATTGGCTTCCCTGGCTGCTTTGAGCACAAGTCGAAATCCATCGTCTTTCCCAAGTAGTTCGCTTTTATTTAGGTCCTTCAATTGCGATGGTTTTACTCTATCTCCAAATAAAAGAATGGATTTTGCCGTATCAAATTGTCGGGAGACCCATTTAATACCATGCGCCTTTGGGCATGCACGATGCAAGGCTTCTGCCCAACGAGCAGTGATCTTGTAGTTCGCTTCTTCGGATTCAATCAACTGTAGGCGCGTAATTTTAAGTCGCTTGATATAGTTACCTGTTAGATCGATCAACTGTAGTTCCTTTTGGTAGCTAATTCTCGATAGATATTTATCAATTAACGCTGCCTGATACACTACATCGCCACTCATTGTGTTACCAAATACTGTTTCTGATAATGCACCGTTAATTTGATCTGATGCATACAATGTTGGAATAGACTTACCTGATTGATCGTAAATCGGATGGAATCGCCCGATACCAAATCCTCGGTTAAATGAAGTTGAGGCGTGCTTATTTGGGTGAACGCGAAACAGACGTTTAGGTTTAAATGGGGCTACATGTGGCTTAAGTCCTGATTCTGGCGGATCAGGTAATTCTTTTAATTTGTTATCTGCCATGCTAGAACAGGTTATCCGCTAAAAGCTGTTTGGCGGCGTTAACCACTCTTGTGGGGTCTCTATCCAATAGATCGACAGGCCGGCATCTCTGTAAACTTGGATTTGGTGTTGTAAACCATATGGCAATTTGCCATGGGCCCATGTTGGCTCCTAGTGCTTTTAAAATTCGTGCAATAACAGGTTTTGGCTTACCGGTCGTGCTGTCAAACTGAAACACTGGGTAAAGTTGGCGATTATTATTTTCTATCTTGAAGATCAGCCCTTTTGTTCGCCAAGCACCTGCTAACGCTGCTTTATTAGTTGCGGTTGACCCACAAAACTTGTGTACATCTTCTGCGCCTAGTGCTTTATAGGTTTTGAGAAAATCAGTGCGTAGTTCAGCATTTTGTCTAGCTTGATCCAATATCTCATTGGGTTGTTGTAAATTAACCGTAGGCATAGCCATTTCCACTAAGTGTTCCATTTCACTATCTTTGAGATCCTTTATACGGAGATGCACTAATCGCACAAGCGACTCGATACGTTCAAGTTCTTGCGCATTTTCACTCATAATAAGCAGCAAATTATTTTTTTCTTCAATTTTTTCCTGCACATTTTTCAGTATTGTTGTAAGCGTAGACTTTGGTGTCTCTTTATCTGTTTTGAAATACTGCACAGAGTTCTGTGTTAACTCTTTTGGCATAATAAAAGCGCCTAAATGATATTGATGAGTAATATTATAGGTCATTATATTCATTTTATCCATAGGCACTTAATACAATTTTTATATCAGTGCTTGCTTGGCGTTATTGCTAAAACCAGAATATATACAGTATTTTATAGGGGTTTTAAGTCTGTCCACATATCCACATGAAAAGAGTACCCAGAGAGTAGGGGAATAAAAGCCCTATCCCCAAAAGCCCTGGGGTATTGAACACCCGATCAACTCAGGTTTTTTTTGGGGCCACTTTTTAAGTTGTGATATTCGCTATATCGTTACACAAGATAGAATTGCTTAATTAATCAGGGCCGACTAATTAATTTGGCTAAAAAACATAACATTCGTGGAGAGCCATCAGGCTTAAGGGTTGTCATTGAAAATCAACAGTTAAGAATCATCTTTTCGATAGGGCAGGTGTCGCTCCAGTTCTTTTTTATAGTCGCTAATATGCTGGTTTTCAAATTTCAGGTAGTGGCGAATGGTTTTTGAAAATTCAGGGTGGCTGACCCAGTGGGTAGATCGGGTTTCTATCGGGATAAATCCCCGGCTGATTGTTTTCATAGGCAAAAAATAATACCAGTTGATCGCCCATCGTTTCACTTATTTCAGTGAAAAATCCCCGGTTAAAGGTTGCATAGCCGGTAGGAACTCCATTATAAAAAACTTGATTTTATCTCTTGCTAAATTACCTTTAATGTTGTCTGTTATAACTTTTGTCTGCTCCTTAGTACCCACATCGGCCTTACCCATCGCACTGTTTCAAAGACTTATCTTCTAATCGCTCTATAATTTTTTATCAACCACCACCGTTAAGCTTGTTTGACTAAACCCCTTTTCAACTTATTACTGTTTAACAAAAGTGGTACAACTGCAAGGAGAAGGTGAGATCGGAGATCGAGAGGCTGGCCTGGGCCACGCAGGAGGTAGAGCAACGCAGGGAGCAGTTGCCGAGGGATTCTGTCGTTCCGACGGAGGGAATGGGTTGAAAATCGAGCTAAAGTTCAGAAAATGTGAAGTAAAAGAGGCGAGATTTAGCAACGGTTCACCGGAATAAGAGAAAAAAGAGAGCTGATCGGCTGTTCAATAACCTTGGGCTATTGCGAATAGGGCTTTTATTTTACTTATACTCACGATCAAATTTGTTATGTCGAATTCATCAGTCGCTTGGATACGTTACACCGGTTGAATTTCAATCTATGAAAACTGTCCGTTAACCGGGTAACCATTTTTTCCGCGGTAGATCAAAGGGCAAAGAGAAGCATTTTCGTTGGGAACGTCGCTTTTGGCACTAGAAATAGCTACTGTATCACTAACGCTAATTTCCAGTGTGTGCTGACTAATATTCCTGAATTGTAATTTGTTCGCATGGATAGCACGAATACTGTGTTTATCACCGTGTTCATGTTTGGGACTTATGTCGTGGAAATGTTAGACTTATACTGAGTTTAATCTAGGTAACATTTATATTGGTTTAAATAATATATTTGGGCAAGTTTGCGATTGATTAGTTATTCGTCATATAGGTAAGAGGAATACATTTGCTGTCAATAGAAAAAAATATTTTTGAAGATATAAGGAAAGGTATTTATGACCCTGATGCGCTATTGGTCTTTAGTGACTGGCTACAGGAACAAGGCGATCCCAGAGGCGAAATTATTAGCTTTGAGGTGGCGTTGGAGGCGGGTAGTATTAAGAATCACGACGAAATTGAAGATCGAATTGCAGATTCATATGAGCATTATACAGAGGCATTAGTTAAGAAAAGTTCACCCCAGTCAGCATGGAAAAGAATATTTGGACAAAACTTGTCAAAAATATTATCTAATGAAATTTACCTTGATTGGCGTTACGGGTTTGTAACAGGTGTTCATATATTAGAAACTAAAGGTCTGACTAGCCTCAAAAATATCATTGAAAATAATCAGTTGGATTTTCTGCGTGCAGAAAATATCAATAATTTGTATTTAACCAATCTGGAGCTAAACGATTGGGAGGCCGATAATTTCTGCGCCTGGATGGGGCAGCTAAGCGAAGTAAGCGTGCTATACCTTAGTAGTAATGCCCTGACCAAGTTACCGGTATGGGTAAAGCAATTAGCTCAACTACAAGAACTTGATGTTAGCGGTAATTCTTTCTCTTCATTACCAGAATGGATAGGTGAATTGAGAGAATTGGTTAATGTTGATATCAGTGATAATAGCTTGCATCAATTGCCTGATTGGCTGGCATTATTGACACAACTCGAATCACTAGATGTTAGTAACAATAATTTGTCGCTCTTACCTGATTGGATAGGGGATTTAACTAACTTGTGTCGTTTTATTCTTGAAAAAAATAAATTATCAACCCTGCCAGAATCATTTTTCACGTTGGTTCATTTGAGAAAACTAGACCTTACTAGTAATAATATTAGTTTCCTACCTGACCAGATTGGTAAATTAGGTCGACTAACAACATTAGACCTATACAACAATAGTCTGAAAGAATTACCTACAAGCATAAAGCGGCTTGCTCAGTTAGAAATACTTAATCTTTCCATGAATGATCTTAATAATCTACCTGACCAGATTGGTGAGTTGGCCCAATTAAGTGAACTTAATCTTTCAATGAATGATTTAACGGATCTACCGGATTCAATTGAAAAATTGACGCATTTAAAATCGCTGGATATTAGCGATATTTATACCGAGCTACCCGAGTCAATTAGGCGATTGTGCCAACTTGAGAAACTTATTGTCTTTGGAGGTAAGCTTGTTAAATTACCTGAGTGGATTGGTGAGTTGAGTCATTTAAAAGAGCTTAATGTTGCTGGAAATAAATTAACTCAATTACCCGAATCGATCAAAAACTTAAGTGCTCTACGAGCGCTTTATGTGTTCCAAAATAACCTCAACGAACTACCAGAATGGATAGGTCAGTTAAGTCAACTCAAAGAGCTTGTGGTATCGAATAACAACCTGAGTGAATTACCCGATTCGGTTGGAAAATTAGTTCAGCTAACAAGACTGGATATAGAGGACAATCATATCAAAAATATACCAGAAACGATTCAGGAATTAAAAGCCCTAATTGAGCTTGATATTCGTGGCAATAAAGGTATCAGGTTACCTAAATTAATTCTGGAGTTGGAATATTTGAATATTCGAAAGTAGGTACCACATCCTTTATCCCACAAACTTTTTACATTTTACCGCTAGATGTTTGGGTGTAAAGTGCCACTTATTACATCATTAGAAGCTGTATACACTTTTATCTAAGTCAGTTAATGGATCAGAATTGTGTAACCGCTCATTTACTCAAATTCTCCGGTCGCGTACAGAATCTACAATTATCTTTGTGTTTTCACATCCACGAATTGGTTATCTAGAATAGTACATATATTCGATATTCCTTTACAGGTTTAGTAGACAGGCCCGATATTAGTTTTCGTTCACGTGGCTGGGTGGTATTCCCAAAGCTTCCCGTCAGAGGTGCCAATAAATGATCGAAAATACGCTGCTTGTTTCTTTCCAATAGAGGGTAACAGTAACTCTTTATATCTATAATTCGCTCTTTTAATATCTTCGGAAATGTCTGTGTACCTAAATCGAATGGATCAACTGCTCGGGCATTCCATTACCTACCGTATCGCCATGGGGCCACAACAAGGCCGCAAAGTATTTACCCTGTAAACCTTGCCGGCCTGCGATTCAGACGAGCGGTTTGCAGAGACAGTGGGTAACGTGTCCGGATTTTCACTGCATGCCGGTGTGGCCATAAAAGCCCACCAACGAGAGAAGCTGGAACGCTTGTGTCGTTATA
>QIJM01000241.1 GCA_003232445.1 Paraglaciecola arctica | reverse complement strand
GCGCTAACAGCGCCACCAGAGTATATGGGTACACTTAAAGTTAAACCTATTGAGTTATTGTCTCTGGCTGGAAAATCACTGTTACCATTTATTTCGGTATCGTTTCTACTGTAAATACCGCTCAACGAAAGAGTTGGGTAATGCCCGGCTTTGGCCGATGCAATGTCGTCTTTTGCGATGTCTTTTGAAAAACGTCTAACCATAAGATCAAGGTTTTTTTCTTCTGCAATTTTCAGCCAATTATCAACACCTTCAGGCGAAGGGCGAGAAGCACTGAAACTTTCGGTATTCAGTACCGAAATATTGCCGTGATATTTACCTGTGATTTCACGCATCTCTTCTAAACGAAGCTCAACCACATTTTCAGTAATAATTTCTTGAGCCACAGTGTTATCAAAATTAGCTTGAGCTTCATGCACATCAGTAATTGCAGTTAAGCCGACATTAAAACGTTGTTTGGTTTGTTCTAATTGTCGTTCAATAGCGCGTTTTTCAGCTCGCACAAAAATAAGGCTATCTTTGGCTCGCAATATTGCTAGATAAGCGTCAGTAGTTCTGACAATCAAATCTTGTTTGGATAACGCATAATTTGTGTCGCTCTGATGTGCCACTTTCTCTGCACGAGATAACGCTACCCAATTTTGTCTGTCGTAAATAGATAAACTTAGACTTAAATCTAATCCTAAGTTCTTTGAGTCATTTTCAATTATACCAACAGAAGGCTGGCCAGTTGGATCAGTTGGATCAGTTTGAAAGTTAAATGCTTCTGATGTGTAACTCAAAGTGCCGGAGACTTGAGGTAATAAATTTGCTCTACTAATAGAAATCCCTTCAAAGGCGGCATCTCGATCAGCTTTAGCGCGGTTAGTCGTTGGGTCTTTCTCAACAGCCATTTGATAAACTTGATAGAGATCATCTGCAAACACAGACGTAGAAAGCCCCATGCTGATCCCCATGCAGATAATCGACGACAAAAATATTTTTTTCATTGGTAGTCCTATGTGGTTCCTAATCCGGCTTTAGTGATGTACGTCACACCGGGTACGTTTAGTCGAATACTTTTTATGTGTTGGAGAAGTTTAAGCAAATCAAGTGTTAAGTAACAATGCTTTGTGGTAACACCAAGGGTTCAAGTGTAACAAAATATTATGAATTAACAGACCTTAAGCGTACCAGCATATGAAGCTTCGTTATGCTAGGCTTATAGTTGCTAAAGTCTAATAGATAGTCCATATAACCTAGAAACTAACATTTTGATCAGCGGAGAAAAATTTGCCAAAAGATCAACAAAATATTCAACAGTTTTCAGCTAAAGATGTGCAAATATTAGGCAAAGAAACGTTATACCAAGGTTTTTTTAAAATGGTTAAATACGCTTTTAAGCATAAGTTGTTTGAAGGTGGCTGGAGCGATGTAGTTGAACGAGAGATTTTTGAACGAGGCCACGCCATAGCCGTTTTGCTATACGACCCTGTGTTGGATGAATTTGTAATGATTGAGCAAATTCGCATTGGCGCACTGCCGACCTCCTCTTCCCCTTGGTTATTAGAGGTGGTTGCAGGTATTATTGATGAAGGCGAAACACCTGAAAATGTGTGCTACCGAGAAGCGAAAGAAGAAGCAGGCCTTGATATCCAAAAATTGCATAAAGCCTTGAGCTATTTGTCTAGTCCGGGCGGCACAACAGAGCGTTTACATATCTATATAGGATTAGTCGATGCCAGCGATGCCAAAGGTGTACATGGATTAGAATATGAAAGTGAAGATATTTTAGTGCATAGAGTGCCCACATCTACAGCATTTGATTGGATCAACCAAGGTAAAGTCGATAATTCGGCTACGCTGATTGCTTTACAGTGGTTTGCCATGAATAAACAACAGGTATTGGAAAATTGGTCACATGACTAAAGAGATAGGTCGTAAATATGTTCCCAAGCTAGCCAACATGCATCAGGTGTGTGAAGTTAACTATGGACGTTTATTAAGGCTACTTCCTGATTGCGATACAGAAGATTTACAGTATCAATTTGAAGTGAATGCTAGTTTGTCATATACCATTAAAATCATCGAATGTAGCCGCTATACCAGCACCTTAGAAATGTCACAAAAAAGCCAGATGGGCTATGAATTTTTACGTCCAGTGGTACAAGTAAGGTTATATCACGATGCCAAAATGGCAGAAGTGATCAGCGCACAGAATATCGGCTCTCTAAAGCCTAGCTATCGATACCCGAATACCAAAATGTATCAGAAAAATGAAAAAGAAATGGTCAATTTGTTTTTAGCTGAATGGTTGCAATTTTGTTTAACTCAGAGTGATCAACTGCATTCTTCTGAAGTCTAAGTCATTGTAAAAAATGAAAATCATCCAAATTTCAGATTGTCATTTGTTTGCTGACACCCACAAGATTAGCTACAACAACATTAACCCTTTACGAAGCTTAGAATGCATATTGGCTGAGGTTAAAGTACATCGGCCAGATGTGTTGTTAGTAACGGGCGATATAAGTGGTGATGGCTCCGGGCAAAGTTATCAACATTTTTCTAGTGTGGTTGATAAGGCAAAAATAAACTGCCGAGTTGGCATTATTCCGGGCAACCATGACAACCAAGCACAACTAACGGCAAATGTTCTTGCAGAGTATCTGTGGTTGAATAATCCACAATTGATTTTGCCTAACCAATGGCATATCCATTTATTAGACACGCAATACCAACATACTATTGGTCAAATATCAGAAGATAGCCTCACGTCTTTAGCTGAATATTTAAGCCTGCACTCAAACGATTATCACTTGTTAGCAACCCATCACCACCCTATTCCCTGTGGCGGCTGGATGGACAAACATGAATGGACAAATCGGCAAAGATTTAATGCTGTTGTAACAGAGTATCAGTCAATAAAAGGGGTAGTATATGGGCATCTCCATATGGCGATTGAACAGCAAAAAAACCAGTGTTTATATATGGCTTGTCCCTCTACCTGTTGGCAGTTTGCAAACAAAGAGTCTTTTGCTACAACCGATTTAATGCCGGGGTATAGAGTGATTAACCTGCTGAAAAATGGTCAAATAACGACATCAGTCCATCGACTTAAAGAGCAAACCTAACTTTGCAATACGTTATTATTTATCTACATGGGTTTCTTAGTTCTCCGCGGTCACAAAAAGCGATGCAAACGCTTGAGTTTGTAAGGGTTAACTATCCTGATTTAACCATTGAAATTCCCCAGTTAGCTCATTATCCTAAAGACGCCGAGGCTATTATTGAGCAGTTAATCGTTAAACATAAAGGCAAAAAGCTGCGTTTTATTGGTAGCTCATTAGGTGGTTTTTTATCCACATTCATGGTGGAAAAATATTCAGGCAAAGCAGTATTGATCAACCCAGCTGTGCGCCCTTTTGAATTGTTAGTCGATTTTTTGGGTGAACATATTAATCCGTATACTCAACAATCTTTTTCATTGGAAAACAAACATATTGACGAACTTCGTCAGTTGGATACGCCAACGTTGAAACCCAAGTCTGATTATTGGGTATTATTACAAACTGCGGACGAAACCTTGGACTATCGTCAGGCAGAAACTAAATACCAAGATTATAAATTGAGCATAGAACAAGGCGGGGATCATAGTTTTCAAGGTTTTCAGCGATTCTTACCCGATATTTTTAGGTTTCTACTGCAAGACTAATTGAAGCTTGGTATAACATGTAGCATGTTGTGGGCATTCCCGCACAACCACCATTCGAATAATAAGAGCTCTGATTAAGAACTATGTCAAACCAATATAACGCAGACGCTATTGAAGTATTGAACGGCCTAGAGCCGGTTCAACGTCGCCCTGGTATGTATACCGATACCACCCGCCCTAATCATTTAAGCCAAGAAGTCATTGATAACAGTGTGGATGAAGCCTTAGC
Organism: Paraglaciecola arctica; assembly: GCA_003232445.1. Taxonomy (GTDB): domain Bacteria; phylum Pseudomonadota; class Gammaproteobacteria; order Enterobacterales; family Alteromonadaceae; genus Paraglaciecola; species Paraglaciecola arctica_A. Next base: position 7,522 of record QIJM01000241.1, on the reverse strand, counting down.
TGGATTTGCTACTTCAATCCGAGTGGTATTACATCCAGATCAATCGCTTGAAGTCACAGATGACGGTCGTGGTATGCCTGTGGACATTCATCCAGAAGAAGGTATTTCAGGGGTCGAGTTGATCATGACCAAGCTCCACGCGGGCGGCAAATTTTCAAGTAATCACTATCAGTTTTCTGGTGGTTTGCATGGCGTCGGCATTTCTGTGGTGAATGCCTTATCTAAACGTGTAGAAGTCAATATTCGTCGTGATGGCAATGTGTATCAAATTGCCTTTGAAAACGGGGATAAAGTCCAAGAGTTAGAAATTGTTGATACCTGCGGCAAACGTAACACAGGTACACATGTTCATTTTTGGCCTGAGCCAAAATATTTTGATTCGGCTAAATTTTCTGTCACTAAGCTTTTACATGTGTTGCGCGCCAAGGCAGTGTTATGTCCGGGTTTGCGCATTCGATTTGATGATAAAATCAGCAATGAAACCACCGAGTGGTACTTCGAAGATGGCCTGCGTGACTATTTGTATCAATCAGTAAAAGAATATGTGACTTTACCAGAAGACAGCCCCTTTATAGGTGCATTTTCGGGTAACAATGAAGCCGCAGATTGGGCAGTTATGTGGCTACCTGAAGGTGGCGAAATGGTCACCGAAAGTTATGTAAACCTTATCCCAACGGTGCAAGGCGGTACACACGTCAATGGTTTACGCCAGGGCTTATTGGAGTCGATGCGTGAATTTTGTGAATTTAGAAACCTATTACCGCGCGGGGTCAAACTCACGCCTGAAGATATTTGGGATCGTTGTAGTTATGTGTTGTCTACCAAGATGCAAGATCCACAATTTGCTGGGCAAATAAAGGAACGCTTATCTTCACGCCAAGCGGCAGCTTTTGTCTCGGGTGTAGTTAAAGATGCTTTTAGTTTGTGGCTCAATCAACATACCGATGTAGCTGAATTATTGGCCGACATGTGTATTAACAATGCTCAAACCCGTTTACGCCAAAGTAAAAAAGTGGCCCGTAAAAAAGTCACTCAAGGTCCTGCTTTACCCGGAAAACTGACCGATTGTTCGACTCAAGACACCAGCCGCTCAGAATTATTTTTAGTAGAAGGGGATTCAGCCGGTGGCTCAGCAAAACAAGCCAGAGACCGCGAATTTCAGGCCATTATGCCATTACGTGGGAAGATCCTTAATAGCTGGGAGGTGGACTCGTCTCAGGTATTAGCCTCACAAGAGATCCACGACATATCCGTTGCTTTGGGCATTGATCCTGATTCAGAAGATTTAAGTGGCCTGCGTTATGACAAAATCTGTATATTGGCCGATGCTGACTCAGATGGCCTACATATCGCCACTTTATTGTGTGCGTTATTTGTTAAGCATTTTAGAACCTTAGTCAACACTGGCCATGTGTATGTGGCTATGCCTCCGCTGTTTAGAATTGATGTAGGCAAAGATGTGTATTACGCCTTAGACGAAGGTGAAAAAGAAGGAATTTTAGACCGTATAGTCGCTGAGAAAAAACGTGGCAAGGTTAATGTGCAGCGTTTCAAAGGATTAGGTGAAATGAACCCTTTGCAATTGCGTGAAACTACCATGGATCCCAATACCCGTAGATTAGTTCAGCTCATGGTAGACGATGCAGACCAAATGTTGGAAATGATGGATATGTTGCTAGCCAAAAAGCGCGCACCAGATCGTAAAGAATGGCTTGAATCGAAAGGAAATATGGCGATTGTTTAATCGTTTATTTTTTGTCACTACACATCAATTAACAAGCCTAAAGGGAACCTGTCTTGGCCAAATTATTTAAATACATTGGTTTTTTACTACTGCTGATAATCATTGCTGTTGTGGGTGTTTTTGTCACCGCAATCGAGCCTATCCCCCTAGTTGTCACTAGTAGCGGTGAACAAGTCAGTCAAGCAGAGTCGGTTAAAAAACTGATGCAGCAACTCCGTGATAGTGTTAAAAATAGAACTAACAAACAGAACATCTATATTAGCCAAGATCAGTTAAACAGCTTAGTTGGTTTTGCACAGCGCGCTCATGGAAAAATTAATGCTCAAGTGCATATCAGCCCAAACTCAACCAATATTTTGGCTAGCTACCAATTACCCAAAAATCCTATTGGTCAATATCTGAATATTGATATTTTATTGTTACCTGGCTCTGGCATTAGGATCCACCATGTGAAATTTGGATCTGTTAATGTACCTGGTAATTTAGCTTTAGGCACCCTTGTCTACCTAGCTAATTGGTATACCAACAGCGATATCGCTAGTCAATTTGTGCAGCAGGTAGAGTCTGTTTCTATGTCTGAGCGCCAGATGCAATTGTCTGTACTGCCGCTGGATCAATTTCTCAGAGAACTGAATGATGTCAAACAAGGTGTGGGCGGCAGCAGTGATGAGGAAATGCGACTTAGAACGGCGTATTATTTGAAACAGCTTTCTTTACTAGGCGTGGGCAAAAGGTCAACATCACAGTCCTTGGCTATGTATATTGGACCAGTGTTTACCTGGGCAAAAAACCGTTCAAGTTATGAGACCGCCCCTAAAGAAAACGAAGCAGCCATCATGGCTCTCGCGATATATGCAGGGCATCATAGATTTGCTAATTTAGTCGGTGACGTGCAGCCAAAAAGAGGCAAAGCAGCGCTGCCCAACGCCAAGCCTATGTTGAAATCCCGAGTCGACCTAAATCAGCATTTTATTTTCTCTGCAGCCATCAAAATATTATCCGAACAAGGTCTGAGTATAGCGATTGGTGAATTCAAAGAGTTGATGGATAGAAGCGCCGATGGCAGTGGTTATAGTTTTGTCGACTTGGCAGCTGATTTTGCTGGTGTGCAGTTTGCTGTTGCAGCCACCAACCCTTCCAACGCCAGATCAGTACAGAATATATTAGCTGGCAACACCGATGAACGCCTCTTTTTCCCTAACATCAAGGGCTTACCTGAAGGCTTAAGTAAAAATGAATTTAACCGAAGATTTACTCAAGTTGACAGCCCTGAGTATCTTAAAATGGTGCGAAGTATCAACCAAAGAATTGCTGAATTACCCATACACCAGATACATTAAAAGGCTAAAAATTTAAAACTAGCGGGCAGTCTTTTGAAATTGATTTAGGGTTTTTAGCATCAGTTCTATTTTCTTTACTATGCTGGGCAGTTGTTCTTTTAGCGCGTCTTGATTTTTTTGTTCCAAGGCTAGCACTTCATTCGCTAACTCTTCTACATAGGGTTTGAATAATCGACTACTGGTAGTAAAACCTGCGTCTTCGGCAAAAATCGCACTAAATTTGCCCTTACCATCATGTTGCAACCGGCTAATAACTTGATCGGCATCAATAGATTTTCGATAAATAACTTGCACATTTTCGCTGAGAGTTTGAATGATTGTTTGCATAACTAAAGTTTTACTTAAGGTTGTCGATATAATTTTTGATGCGGGCGATTTTGCCCGTTTTTGTACTCTGCTACAAGTAATAAGGAGCACTGTATGGATATTTCAGGAGCGAGTCACTCGTCGGTTAGTTCGACGCTTGAAGTAAAGTCTCTACAACTTGCTAAATCACAGCAAAAAATAGAGGGTCAAGCGACAATAGAGCTAATAGAGGCAGCTGCAGCACCTAAAACTTCTTCTGCCAACTCAGCAGTTGGGTCTAATATCGACACCTTTGCTTGATGGATGAAGCTGTAAATCAAGTGGCGTTTTGCCGGGCTGGCCACCTATTTCTCTAACGAGTTTAGGTACCAGATAACCTGGCTGACGCTTTATCAATTCCCTCATCAGCTCTTTTGCTTTACTGTCAGGTAAATCAAAATGTTCAGCCCCTTGTACTTTATCCAAAACATGTAGGTAGTAAGGCATCACGCCTATTTCGAACAAGCCTTCATTTAAAGCAATTTGTGCGCTAACAGTATCGTTTATACCTTTTAACAACACCGCCTGATTGAGTAATGTGACCCCTGCCTGTTTTAACTTTTGCATTGACACTGCCAGCGCATTATCGATTTCATTTGCATGATTAACGTGCAACACCATCACAGGTTTTAACCGAGATTGAGAGAACCATGCAATTAACTCAGGTGTGATCCTAGAAGGGATAACCACAGGCAAACGAGTGTGAATACGTAATCGTTTGATATGCGGAATTGCCTCAATCTGCATTGTTAACCATGCTAAAAAATCATCCTTAGCCATCAATGGATCACCACCGGAATAAATGACTTCGTCGAGTTGTGGATTAGCTGAAATATAATCCAACGCTTGTTGCCACTGTTGTTTATTTAAATAGTTGTCACTATAGGGAAAATGCCTTCTAAAACAATAACGGCAGTTCACCGCACAGCCGCCCCTAACCAGCAGCAACAGACGATTTTGGTACTTGTGTAAAATACCAGCCTGTTTATTGTTTTGCTCTTGTAGCGGATCGCTGGAAAAACCTTGCGCTGAGTTAAATTCGTTGCGATTAGTGAACACTTGCAAAAACAGTGGGTCTAGCGGGTCACCTTTGTGCATTCTGACAGCAAAAGGACGTGGCACTCGCATAGGGAAAAGTTGCCGCGCTTTGATGTCATCACTGAAGTCTTCTGCAGGTAATTCCAAATATTTGAGCAACAAAACAGGGTCAGAAAAGGACATCGCCAGTTCTTTTTGCCAGTTACTCTCTACAGACATCAATTTTTTAGGTATTATTTGCGACAATTACAGACTCAGCATAGTTACATTACGGGGACACATGGCAAATTACAGCACAAATGAGTTTAAATCGGGTCTAAAGATAATGCTCGACGGCGAACCTTGCAACATTCTTGAAAATGAATTTGTTAAACCAGGTAAGGGCCAAGCCTTTAGTCGGGTTAAAATTCGCAAACTTATCTCAGGAAAAGTAATAGAAAAAACTTTCAAATCAGGTGACTCGGTAGAAGGTGCCGACGTAATGGATACTGAGCTGGCCTATTTGTACGCGGATGGTGAGTTCTGGCATTTTATGAATAATGAAACATTTGAACAAATTGCCGCAGATGAAAAAGCCGTAGGTGAAAACGTTAAGTGGTTAGTAGAAAACGACACCTGCACTATTACACTTTGGAACGGTGCACCAATTGTAGTGCAACCTGCTAATTTTGTTGAACTAGAGATTACTGAAACTGATCCAGGTCTTAAAGGCGATACTGCGGGTGCAGGTGGCAAACCTGCCACTTTATCTTCTGGTGCAGTTGTAAGAGTGCCCTTATTTGTGCAAACAGGCGAAGTTGTTAGAGTAGATACTCGTAGTGGCGAATATGTGTCTAGAGCACAAAAATAAACGGGTCTAACAAGCTTACCTTGGTAAAAGCCGATCCGCATATACGGATCGGCTTTTTTGTTCGTGCATAAGCTTGGTGAGAAGCATTATTGAAAGTCATTCCCCATTTGACCTTTTATTCCAACTAGAGAGACGAACTAGTCGCTGGAAAACACACTATTGTTGTGTATAATAAATACGCACACCAAGTCTAATGGGGAGAAATATGAATTTTACCGAATTGACTACAACACCTAAAAAGCGCACTAACTTATCGATCAATGAGACTTTATTACAAGAAGCTAAGTCTCTGAAAATAAACCTTTCTAACTCTGCTGAGAAAGGAATTGCTCAAGCCATTAAAGAGCAAAAAAAAACGTTGTGGCTCAAAAATAATGCAGGGGCAATTGAAAGTTCCAATGATTTTGTTAATAAAAATGGGTTGCCTTTGGCAGCTTACCGGCACTTTTAATGAATAGATATGATGTTTATCGAAGCAAAAGTGCCAATGGGTTTCTGTTAGATGTTCAAACCGATCTTCTTTCAGGTTTGAATACTCGTGTTGTAGTTCCATTATTATTTCAATCAGAATCACCAAAACCAGCTGGACGGTTAAACCCCACTTTTGAAATTGAGGGGGAAGTAGTCGTAATGGTAACTCAGTTTATCGCTGCCATACCCGAATCAGAATTAGCGCATCCTATTCACAACCTCAATAATAACCATCATCAAATCACGGAAGCATTGGATATGTTATTCATGGGCTTCTAAAAAGTGTATTCAATTGAATAACGTATATGCCACTAAAAAGCCGAACCACAAATGAGTATTGTCTTGATGCTAATAGTCTTTTTACGCATTAGGTTGAAATAGTCATGCGAACAGACAACTGGCGGCCCAGTGCTTCAATCGAAGTATTAAAACAACGCGCCTTAGTACTGCAAAAAATCAGGCACTTTTTTGCAGAGCGTGATGTGCTTGAAGTAGACACACCTGCGTTGAGTCATGCCACAGTCACAGACCAAAATTTACATTCTTTTTCGACTCAATTTAATCACCCCTTTGCGCCGCAAGCATGCACCTTGTATTTACAAACCTCACCTGAATTTGCCATGAAAAGGCTTTTAAGTGCTGGTAGCGGAGCGATTTATCAAATCTGTAAATCTTTTAGAAACGAAGAAATCGGGCATTTTCATAATCCTGAATTTACCATGCTTGAGTGGTATAGACCGGGCTTTGATCATCTGCAATTAATGACCGAAATTGATGCACTCATACAAATGATTTTGGGCTGTGATAAAGCTGAACGTGTTACCTACCAAAATGTATTTAAACAACATCTAGGTTGCTGCCCATTAACAGCGAGTCTGTCTGATATCAAAACCTTGGCTAACCGATATGGCTATACTGAACTGGCAGCCAGCGAGAGCAACAAAGACACATTACTTATGCTGTTGTTTAGCCAACACGTAGAGCCAAAAATTGGCCAAAGCCGACCCTGTTTTGTCATGGACTTTCCCGCTAGCCAAGCCGCTTTAGCAAAAATAAGCCCGACTAATCCATTAGTAGCCGAACGGTTTGAGTTGTATTTTCAGGGTATAGAATTAGCCAATGGATTTCATGAGCTTACCGATGAGCCAGAACAACTTAAACGTTTTGAACAAGATAATGCAAAACGTCAAAGTATGGGGCTAGATGTTATGCCCATTGATCAAAATTTTATAGCGGCGATAAAATCTGGCCTGCCAGCATGTGCAGGCGTCGCTCTAGGCATTGATAGGCTTTTAATGCTTGCATTAAGCTGTTCTAAGATTGATCAAGTTATCACTTTTGAAAATAGTCGAGCGTAGATTAAACACCTATGCATAATACCAATCCATCCTATCAATTAAAGGTCAATGAATAACCTATGTCTGATGTACAACTATCCCTATTACAAAGTGAGTGGATCACCCTACAAACTCAATTCGACAGCTATGAAAAATGCTCTTTAGCCATCAAACTTTTTAGCATCTTAGTCTGCTGTATTCTGGTTTTTTCTTTAAATGCAGGTATATGGTCATTGTTGGTTGTTGCTATCCTGTGGCTGCAAGACGGAATTTGGAAAACCTTTCAAAATAGGATCGGACAACGCCTTGAAGTAGTCGAACAGGCTATTCAAGAAAACCCGCACCACGTTCCAGATCATACATCACAAATGGGTATGCAATTTAATCTTGCATGGAA
>QIJM01000546.1 GCA_003232445.1 Paraglaciecola arctica | reverse complement strand
TCCGCGACTTAATCCTGTTGTTGGACAAGCCCGATGTGGAAGGTTTCTGCTTATATAGTAGATATATAGAAGGGTGACTGAGTCATAGCAAGCCGTTGTTGTGACTTACCTTTTTTATAGCCGAGTTTGGCTAAGACCGCCATTGTTACTGCTTTAGCCATCTGTTTTACTGTCCTTTTTTAATTTTTTCTCCCTGTCACCCCCTTGGTTATCTTTACTCTCGTGGCGTGGGCGTATCCTGTGCCTAGGCGCAATCCATTGCTGCGTGAGTTCGCGGTGCCCGCGGCAAGAGTCTGTTCGTTGCATGCTTCTCTCCATTTTGTCTATTAAGTGCAAGACAATATTTTTGCCTCACTATCTAGCGTTAATAAAACACCCAATTCTCCGCTTAGTATTGAGTTATTTATGTTTCGTAGAGTGAATGCGAAAAATCAATAAAAATGCCCTATCAAAAGAGAAATTAGTTTTAAATGTATGATTTTCATGCAATTATTTTTAGGTTTAAAATGACCATCGACAACCTATTAGAACAATTTAGGCAAAACAATTAATGAACTAGGTGGCCTTTTACTTTACAATCCTCGGCCTTGTTTTTAGGTGACGAATGACGGATATGGCAGCAATAGGTATAGATTATGGGACTTCGAACTCCGAGGTGGTGTATTTTGATGGTCAGCAGCATCATTTTGTTAAACTCGATCCTAGTCTAGAAGCAGCAAACAAAATTCGATCCTCGGTTTTTATCTATTATAAAGACGAACTGCCTAGACCACCTATTCCGATGATTGAAGCAAAAATCGCTCAATTAAAACGCGCTATTTCTGACAAAATTGATAAAGCCAAAGAAGGCTATTACGAAGCACCAGACCCAAGAGAGCAGCGTATACATAGCGATAGGATTGATGTCCTGCGTGCTGAATTTCATAATCTTCCTGCTTTGCAAGAACGTGCTATTGAACTTTTGTTGGAAAACATGACGGTGCAAGACTTGCCCTTGCAACAGTTAGTTGAAACCGGTGAGTTTGCTTTTGGTGAAGATGGGTTTAGACGTTATTTGAAAACCCCAGAAAAAGGTCGGTTGATTTATTCGCCAAAAAATTTTTTAGGTGCCAACTTGGTGGAAGGTCAGCAACAGGCCTTTGTCGGTTTGATAGCCAAACAATTGGAATTTTTTCGTTTAAGTGCCGAGCAGCAATTGGGCCAGTCTGTCGATACGGCTGTGATTGGTCGCCCAGTGCGATTTCATGGCACCAGAGGGCAAGATGGCAACAACCAAGCCATTGAAATTATGACCCAAGCGGCAAATATGGCAGGTTTTAGTAAAGTCGATTTTCTTGAAGAGCCCATCGCCGCAGCATACAAGATTGAACGCACCCTAGATAAACACACCAACGTGCTGGTGGTGGATATTGGTGGTGGTACTACCGATATTTGCTGTATTAAGTTATCACCAGAAAAACTGGCGAATGTAGATCGTCAACAAGATGTTATGTCAGTCACAGGCACCCGCCTAGGCGGCATGGAATGCGACAAAAACCTGATCATAAAATCTATTGCACCGACTATGGGCCAAGGTTTATTGATGTATAACGGCTTGCCGGTGCCACCCGCTTATTTTTCTGATATGTGCGCGGTAGATGATATCCCAAAACTCAATCGATTTTTCTCAGAAGAGTACTGGTTGGATATTGCGAATACAAAATCCTTGCTCAAACAGCCCAAGTTATTAGAACGATTGTTAGAAGTACAAGAAGAAAAACTCTCAGCCAGGCTAGTGAATTCATCACGATTAGCCAAAGAATTACTTTCTTCAAAAGATGAAATTATCCTGCCATTGCATTATATCGAGCCAGATTATGACGTTAATCTGAACGTTGAGGAGCTTAAGCGCTCAATGCAAGCTTGGCTAGGCAAGGTGAAGAGTTTAGTGACCGAATGTTTAGAAAACAGCTCTGAGCCACCAGAGATGTTATTTATCACTGGCGGTATGAGTTTGTCGCCTATCGTCAAAAAAGAGCTGTTAGACATGTTACCCGGTTTACCTACTATGCAAGGCGACGCATTTAACTCTGTATGCGAAGGTTTGGGCATTCAAGCGGCGAAATTAAATGAAGTAAAGTAGGTTCGCCAAAATTAGTTCTTCTACTCATTTTGCTTTTTCTGCAATAGCCTTATCTAGCATTTCAACAAGTTGGTCACGATTGTAGCTATGCGGACCCCATTGATTGAGTTCTACTAATTGGCGTACCTTTGTACTAATGGTAAATGCCTGCTCTTGCTGACTCGGTGTAACCATATAGCGGCGTAGCGGTTTGTCATCAAATAATGCGTGCATATAAGCGGCTGAAACTTCATCAGGCTTTTTATAAGAAAGCTCTCTTGCCGTAGTGTCGGCAAACATCTTTTGCATATCGGGCGTTATTTCTCCACCCGCTGCTTTTACTTTGGCAAATCTACGTAAGACTGTGCTGCGACGGATGTGTGATTGGTAGTTACCAGGTTCGATAACGCTAACCAACACGTCCAACGGTGCCATTTCATCGGCGAGGGCATCAGTGAATGCCTCAATCCAGTGTTTGCTGCCGCTGTAGGCATTGAGCCGGCTGTTCGTAACAGTTCCGGCAATTGAACCGGTTGTAGAAATACGACCCTTGGATTCAATAATCAGCGGGGCAAACGCTTTGGTAACGCGGTAGACGCCTTCAACATTGATTAGGTAAACCATGGTTTGATCTTCGACCGAGGTTTCCAGCACTGCACCGCCACCGCCTATACCTGCATTGTTGACCAAGCCATAAAGACCGGTGCCTTTCCCCTTAATTAAGGTAACAACAGCATCAATCTCATCCTGCTTGGTCACATCAAGTTTAACAGACGTAATATTGTCAATTGCATTCAGTTCGGCTAAGTCTTTGTCTTTTCTTGCACCGGCGTATACGTGATAGCCATTGCTTGCTAGGGTTTCAGCCAAATTACGGCCAATGCCTGTAGAAGCACCTGTCACCAGTACCGACTTTATTTTTGTTTCTTGCTTGCTAATGGCATTTGTGGGAACGCCAATTACAAGCATTGTTGCGACTAACAGGTTAATCAAATATTGAGCACGGAGCATTAGATTTTCCTTACATAACCACCTTCAGGCAGCACGAGTATGATTCATTATTTTGAATAATAAATATTATCACTGATTTATGTCACGTAATCAATTTGTTGCCCCGGCTGCGAACAAACCTAAGTTTAGCGTTGTTCCTACCTAGCTAACTCCGTATGATTGGCGGTACATACAGACAAGATAAACTCACCATGACAGATACCAATCCCTCACCTGCTGATTGCATCGTTATTCACTGGATTTATTTTAACCAAGGTGTCTTTTAGAGGTAACATAAGCCAAACTAACAATAATACCAATCCATCCTAACAAGGGGAAAGAACGAATGTGGTATTCTTTATTTCATCCAAAGTTACCTGTTTTTTTATCATTAATTATATTGATTGTTTTTGTATCTGCTTGTGGTGGAAGTTCGACTCCCGAGACCGCCGCCCCTCCAGCGCCTCCTCCTCCTACCCTATCAATTTCATCGGAGAAAGCCGCTCGCTTTTTGACTCAATCAACCTTTGGAGCGAATGCAGAGTCAATCGCCAGTCTTGCTGATATTGGATATGACGCCTGGTTGGATGCTCAATTTTCTACACCCGCAACACTTCACTATCCTTTGATTACCGAGTATCCCAATAATAATGAACTCAACCAAAGGCATCGATATGAGGTTTGGTGGAGAACGGCAATAACTGCTGACGATCAATTAAGACAAAGAGTCGCATTTGCTCTTAGCCAAATATTCGTCGTCTCCGATAAAAGTGTTTTAAGACAGACTCCTTATGGTCTTGCAAATTATTACGATATTTTAGTTAAAAATGGATTTGGGAATTATCGTGAATTGTTAGAAGAAGTTACTCTCAGTCCTATTATGGGAATTTATTTATCCATGCTTGGTAACGAAAAACCAAATCAAGAACTCAATATTCGACCTGATGAAAACTATGCTCGAGAAGTGCTGCAATTATTTTCTATCGGGTTAGTAAAGCTCAACCAAGATGGAAGCTTAGCACTCGACATGGAAAATAATCCCGTAAGCACTTACGACCAAGATGTTATTAAGGGATTTGCCCATGTATTTACAGGCTGGAATTCTGCCGATAACCCTAGTTGGTATCAACGACGACTAAACGTCATTGATTCAATGAAAGCGTTTGAAGACTTTCATGATAGCGGAGAAAAATTGCTTCTCGATGATTTGATTATCCCCGCTGGAGGTACTGCTCAATCTGATTTAAACGCGGCGTTAGATAATATTTTCAATCATCAGAACGTGGCTCCTTTTATTTCACGTCAACTGATTCAACGATTAGTCACTAGCAATCCGTCACCGGCTTACATTGAACGAATAGCGACTACTTTCGGTGATAATGGCAACGGTATTCGCGGTGATTTAAAAGCGGTAATAAAAGCAATTTTAACAGACGATGAAGCAATATCAGACTCAGGGCTACAAGATCCAACATTTGGCAAATTAAAAGAACCATTACTCAGATTCACTCAGCTATGGCGCGCGTTTAACGCAACCACCGCTAGCGGAAAATATTGGTTTGATAACAGTTATGACTTGACTGGCCAAGCTCCACTATCCGCACCTTCTGTTTTTAATTTTTATTCGCCTAGTTTTTCTCCAACAGGTGATGTTGCAGACGCAGGATTAATTGCACCAGAATTTCAGATATTAAACGAAACCTATATTACGCATACTCTAAATATGATGGCGGTTTCAACTTATGTGGGTTATCAAGGCGTGACACTTAATCCGAGAGACGAGGATCGAATATTAATTGATATTACTAACGAATTAAATATGGCAAGCAACCCCTCAGAATTAGTCGAACACTTTAATCTATTACTTTTATCGGGACAAATGGATGACTACATGAAAACTGAATTAGTAACCTCAATGCAAGCTGTATCGGAATCAGAGCAACATCTAAAGGTGCTAAATACATTATTTTTAACTCTCGTTTCGCCACAATTTGCGATTCAAAAATAAGGGGACGGTGATGAATATTAAACGTAGAAATTTTATCAGAAAATCTCTCTTAACCACTGCTGGAACCGCAAGTTGGATGGCTGCAGGAAATCAATTTTCACTGGTTTCTTCTGCACTTGCTAATAGTTCAAATGCTCAAGTCGGCAACAAATCACTTGTTTGCCTTTTCCTTCTCGGTGGTAACGATTCTTTTAATATGGTGATACCAAGCTCAAACCAAGGTTATGCTGACTATTTTGTCACAAGGCAGAATATGGCAATTGCACAAGATAGTTTATTGCCTATCACTCCGTTGAGTGGAGCAGCCGATAGCTATGGGCTTAACCCAGCCATGCAGCCAATTCACGAGTTATTCAATCAACAAAAACTATCCTTTGTAAACAATGTTGGAACGCTGATTCAGCCGGTTACTAAAACTGAAGTACAGCAAAACACTGTGCCCTTACCGCCTCAACTATTCTCTCACAATGATCAACAAAGACATTGGCAAACTGGATGGCCGCAACAGAACCAAAAAACAGGTTGGGCTGGACGAATGGCGGATTTAATTGCAAATTCCAATACCAATTTGTCGATGAATATTTCTATGATGGGTATAAATACCCTACAAACAGGTTTTAATAGTACCCCTTACTCTATTAGTTCCGACGGTGCGCCCTTAATGTATGCTTTATCTCCTGGAGTTGAAGATGGCAACGAAGAACGCTTAGCACTCATTCAGAGGTTAACTCAGCAGTCGTCTCATTTAATGGAAAAGACTTACGGCAAGACTATTGATAAGGCATCTGAGCTAGCACTACTCGTTAATGACGTTTTAGCCTCTGCACCTGAAATGGATAGTTTTTTTGCAAGAGATAATCGACTCTCAAATGATTTGGCTATGGTTGCTCAAATGATCGCTGTAGAACAGCAACTCCCCCAAGAGAAACAAATCTACCTTATTGGAGTTGGCGGCTGGGATACCCACGATAATCAAATCGTTGCACACGCCGCTTTATTAAATAATCTAAGCCAAGCCATGGTTGATTTTAACAATGCAATGACATCCATTAATAAGGAATCTGAAGTCACCACTTTTACTATGTCTGAATTTGGTAGAACATTAACCAGTAATGGTGATGGAACGGATCACGGTTGGGGTGGTGTTCAAATGGTCATGGGTGGAGCCGTTGATGGAGGGAAATTCTTCGGACAAATTCCTGATCTAACATTGGGCAGCAACGATGATTTTGCTGATGGCAGAATGATCCCAACCACCTCTATGGATCAATATGCGGCGACTTTAGCAAAATGGTTTGGATTAACTGAAACAGAGCTATTAGAAATTTTTCCTAACTTATCTAATTTTAATAATTCTGATTTGGGGTTTATGGTTTAGGTGGCAGATGGTATCTACGGGATTTCGCTTAAACCTGCGGGATCAGAGCGCTTGATTTCAAAGAACTTATCAAACTTACACTCTACCTATTGCCCCGGCTGCGAACAAACCTAAGTTTAGCGTTGTTCCTACCTAGCTAACTCCGTATGATTGGCGGTACATACAGACAAGATAAAACTCACCATGACAGATACCAATCCCCCATCTGCCGATTTTATGGCTCAAGTAAAAGTGACTCAAACAATATGGGCACTGCAAGACCAAGCCAGCGAAGGTTGGGTGATCCTCGATTCAATTAATTTTGAAAATGCCGACGTGATGCCCATTTGGTCAAGCATTGAATTAGCAAAAAACCACTGTGTCGACGAATGGCAAGACTACGTGCCTATGGCTATTACCTTAGCTGACTGGTTAGAATTTTGGGTAGAAGACTTAGCCGAAGACAATGTGCTGATAGGGGTGGAATGGCGTGACGGCGGCGAATACCTAGAGGTAGAGCTTGCGGAATTTAGCCAGATGTTAGCTAAGATAGAAACGCTTTAAATGTGAATTCAAAGACTTCAATACCCGTTCAATTGATGATTTGATTGAACGTATGGACAAAGGAGAGTTCGATTTGATTTTGATTGAAGAGCCATAAACTCACCTGCATACTCAACTTTCTTACCTCCAACATCACTCAACCACCAACTTATGTGTATAAACTGCAAATTCGACTCCTTGTTCCCCCAACCAGTCAGTGAGTGCTGATTTGGTGAACATTTTTGGTTGGGGCATCGCTTCGCGATAAAGCCTTAACTGTTCGATTTTTTCTTGACTAAGGGGTTGAACAAGTGTGACGAGAAAATAACTACGGTCTGATAAACGGTTTTTAGGCAGGGGAATTTGCCAGCCTTGTGGGCTTTGAGTGAGTGGCATTACGGTATAAGCATCGCGCGCGATTAACAGTATTTGAACCTGGGATTTATGTGTTTGAAGGTACAATTTACAGAGTTGATTTAGTGCTAGATCAGCAAAGACTTCATTGGTTAAAAATACACTCTGACTAGATGTTTGGGCACAGGTTTTATCTTGCTTAAGCAGAGCAACTAATTGTATTTTTTGGGTTGGTTCTACTTTAGAGTTATTTGCTTTTTTAGCTACAGCTTGATGATTGCTACTATCAGTCGAAGTGAATTTATTGAGTCCCAAAAATATAATTAACACCAAAATTGATGCTGCGCCAGTTATCATATATCGAGAGTTAATGCTTACTAATTGTTTGTTTTTTACACTCGATGAGCGCTGGTTTTGTGTGGTGTTGGGCAATGCTGTAGCGGCCTGTTCGAGATTGCTAACAAGCAGGGTATAGTTATTTTTTTTAACTTCAGATTGATTAGCTTGTGGCAGTAAAAACTGCACTTTAGCGCCCAGCGCTGTCCATTGTTCTAGTTGCGGTTGAGCCAGTTTAAATTTAACCGCGACTTCAGCAACGGCCAGTACTTGATGGTTAGTGGTATTAACCTCACCAGTAGCACAAATGACAGTGTCGCCTTGGCTGACTTCGCCGTTGCCGAGTAAACCTTTTGATTGGGCTAAGTGGGCTAAATACATAGCGACTTGCCAGCTGTTGCCTTGGTCGATACGGGCGCTGATATCGATTCGATAACTGCAAGCACCAAACATTTGATGAATAATGCCCACGCCTTTTTTAACAAAGTTGTGGTAGCTACCACTGATATTAGCTGTGGTTGAAGTGCCATTAACCGATACGACCGAGCTGATGTCTTCGTCATCAATAGGCGTGATATTTTGTATCGCTACCAAGCCTTGAGTGGTGGCGATAAATATATGGGTTTTCATCTAGCTTGGTTCCTTAGTACAAATATAGAAACGGGTAGCAAAGACGGTTTAACCTGTGTGTTGTGGTTATGATAGGTATATTGCAAACTCAGCATCAAACATGTTTATAAACTTCTGATCTGATTCTTCCATTAATAGCTGCGTTTTACCATCCACAATAGGTGGGAAGTGGATTGAAGATATTAATTCGTCAGAGCAACAATTCACTCGCACGCCTTGATTGTTATGTTTCTCTACCGAGTGCGGGATTTTAAGTATCACGTACACTTGCCCAGAAAATTCTTTGTCTCGCTTAAATAACAGTTCGAATTCTGCTGATTTACGGCTGCTGATTTCAGTTGCCGAACTGGCTGCAGCCTGCACAGGACTGCTGGCAAAGGCCAATTTTTGTAACAGCTGCATATATTCACGGCGCAAGGGTAGCGACTGATTGATTTGTTGCATAAGCTGCTGGGCATCAATTTTTGGATTGCCTTGTGCTAGTTGTACTAAATCATTAAACACCCATGATTTGGCATTATTATGTTGTGCTGACAGTGGTTGATGTAACTCGCGGTACAAAGTTTTGGCGGTAAATAGCTGCTCCTTAATGTGATAGTGATGATCAGGCATGAGGCGCTCCATATATTTGCTTAAATCTATTACTGAATATGCATAGGTCAGAGCGATAAATTTCTGCCAGCTCGGTATTTTCATGATTTAATTTTTCTATTGCCAACAAATAACGCTCAACTACTTGTTGGCAATGGTCGAGTGCTTCACTGCCATCTTGATAAATATCGAGCTCTTCAGTCGATGGCATTTTTTTAAATCCATCTTTGTTATTATTTTTAAAGGCGTTTTCCGCTTCAGTTAACCAAGCTTGTGCATCAGGGTGCTGGGATAACCATTGTTGTATGTGCAATAAATGATGTGTTTCAGTCTCAGCTGTGTCCTCTATTTGTTCTCTCATCCAAGTTTTGAGTGTTTGTTGTAATTCTACTGGGATTTGTTTGAGCATGATCCCAACAAACAAAAGGTTATCGAGAGTAAAAAGCATATGACAAATGGCTTGTTGTACTTGTTTGCATTGAAACTGAGAGTGGCTGAGATCGTCTGTATAATTTTTATAGTGACAGTCGGGAGATTGTTTAAGTTTATCAGCCAACACCTGAGTCGACTTTCGTTTGGCCTGTACCAGCACTGATTGCCAACCACCAAATATGGCTAAACGCAAAAAGGATAGAGGTAATTGACGCGCCAATTTACCGTGGCTTAAAAGGGGTTTCATCGGCTGATATTGAGCCAAGGTTAAAAACTTTGGTGATTGGCACAACCAGCTTAAATCTTCGTTGTCATCTGCTTGTTCAAACACTGTATTTTGTACCCAATCGGCATCCACCTCACCTTGCTTGCTATTGTTACCTAGGCTTAAGGCATAATCCGCATTAAAGGTGTTTTCAACCACTTCTATGGCGGTAATTGCATCGAGTAAATCGTCTAATACGGTGGAATATTTGATATAACTCGGTTGTTCTGGCGGGCTTAGCCAAAAATTGAGCACATCTTGGTCAGTTAGCCTTTCAGCCGTCAGACCATGTTGTTTTAACCATCCGCTGATTGCCCGAAAACGTTGTTGGGTACTGGCTTCAGGGATGTGTTCTTTTAAGTAGCTATAAATCAGCTTTTGTAGATTAGAAGATAACTGTTTTATCGCTTGGGCATTGGCACCTAAAAGTAGCTTTTCAACCTTAGATAATTGCGCGGGTTCAATGCTGACAATCAACTCCAACATCACCGCTAATACACCTGTTCGGGTAGGAGATATGGCAAATTCGGTGTCGCCTATGTGTAGCTGTAAATAATCCTCTCCCATGCAAACTTGGCCTGAAGCTGTTTGAATGGGTTGACTAAAAGCTTGGCGAAAACCTTTGGGTTGGATGTTTTCTTCTAGCCAAAAAAAACTGAGCAGTGGTGAGGACGAATAATGTGGGTTGTTGACTACCGCCCAGCAAAGGAAACTTAATTCATAACATACCGAGCCATAGTTGCGGCATACGATGTTTTGGGATATTTGCTCTACGTCTTTGCCATGATATTTATATCCATCAAGGCCGGGCGTGTCTTTTAGCTGGGCAAAAAGCGCCTTTAAGGTTTCGCTAATACCGTAGTTAATAATATTGCTCATTCGGCCTGATTAGAATTTTTTCTCGTATTGTTATGCACTTAATTTAACGGATAAACAAGCCCTAATCTAGATAAATAGACTCCCACTGCCTGACCTTTGCAATTTTTGCGTTGAGACTGGCTTGCACAGTTGGCGACTTTTCAAAATGGGCAGGTTTGCGACAGTGCTCTTTTACCCTTGTAGTTACGGGTAATGTTATGTAATCGCAAGGCCCGTAAGGTTTCAATTTGCGGATCTTGAGAGTGTGTATCAAACACTTGTAAGTCTGCTTGGGTATTTCCATACACATGAACAATACCTGACTGATTAACTTGTGAAGCAAATAACGGGCGTTTGTCATGACGTAAAAAATCTTGTTGGGTGGCCAATACTTTATCGACATAGTCACGAGTGGCTGGCATAACACTGAGTTCTCCATGTCTGTTTTTGACCCTTGAGCCGCCATTGTAGTGTGACAAAGCAATGTCTAAGCGGTCATCGTATCGTTCGAGCAGCTTTTTAATAAATTTAACCCCTAGCTCTATATTCACATCAGGATCAAATAATCGACTACGAGACACGCCAAAAACTTGCTCTGCGGTTCGAGGCATTATTTGCATCACACCTTTTGCTCCAGCGTGGCTTAAAGCTTGAGGATTAAAGTTCGACTCTACCTTGGCAATAGCCAAAGCCAACGATGGAGGTATATTTTGGCGCTTGGCCTCAGCAATGACTCGCTGTTGAATATCATCTGTAGCGTAGTAATAAGTTGCTGAAGCAATAGGCGTTAAAAGTACCGCTAGTAAACTTAACACTTTAACTATTGTGGGGGGGATCATTGCATTTTCTCCAACTGCGTTTGCCACTTTTGGTTAAGCATGGTTATAGAAAGGTTTGGGTGATTTATTTGTTTGCGTAGCGCCATAATTTGTATTAGAGGCAGGCTGTCTTGTACCGCAAGGATCAATGGCTGCTGGGTCTCAAAACGGGCAAAATTGTCACTATTCAAAGGATTGAGCTGTTTATCATAAAATTGTCCATTTAAGTAAAATGCATACTGCTGTTTGCTATTATTAGACGTTTTGTTTGAGGACGTTTTTTCGCTATTGCCTGCTAGTTTTAGCTGCTCATCATTAGTCAAAGATGGCTGGTTTTTTTGTACTTGTTCAGGTAAACCAATAGAAAATAGAGCCAAAATTAACAAAGAAAAAAACGCCATGGATAATCCCAGTGCGACTTCAGTCATGGCTTGAGTGCTAGTGTCGTGATTTGTATGTTGATGCATAAAATACCTCCACTGGAGGTTATGCAAAACTTAGAGCTGTTTTTGTTAGATGTTGAGTGGCATCGGTATAAGCGGATCTTAGTTATTTAACATCTGTAAATTCAGTCGGGCTATTTGGTTGCCTTGGACGGCCGCTTGTTGGTATAGGCTTTTCGCTTTAGCTAAGTTTTTGTTTACGCCTAAGCCTCTTTCGTAGAGTTTTCCTAGACTGTTTTGTGCATCGGCATCACCCTGAATAGCCGATTTTTGATACCAATAAGCAGCTTGTTGATAATCTTTTACCACACCTTGGCCGAGTGAATACAGGTAAGCCAGGTTGTATTGGGCATTGATGTGCCCTTGCTCAGCGGCTTGTTGATACCACTTTACTGCCTGAGAATAGTCCTGATTGATCCCATTACCTTTTGAATACATATAACCAAGCGTTGCCTGTGCTTTACTGTGGCCTTGTTGGGCTGCTTGAGCATACCAATTGGCCGCTTGGTGCAGGTTTTGTTCGGTACCTTGGGCAT